>CAZCCQ010000055.1:0-4428 GCA_964497595.1 uncultured Candidatus Saccharibacteria bacterium
GTACCTGATGAGACAGCTAATTCTCCTACAATATTCCTTATGGCATCCATTAGCTGTTTCTCTATACTGATAGGGATGAGTCTTCCCTCTTTTTCTCTTCTCTTCTTAACAAAGTTACAGTACTGAATAATCTTTATGGAATCATCTATTTCTGAACTTGATTCAAGATCATTAAAGATATTAAGCATAACATTAAAGTCTTTTACTTTTGGATCAACAGTAGGAGTCTTTTTAAGAACTTTAATTTTGCTCTTAATCTTTTCAGTAGGAAGTATAGGTCTGATACCAAGATTTTCTACATTATCAACAGGGGTAGATATACTAAGTAAATTTGTAATCAATTCAAATTCAAAATACCTCTCCTTTACACCATTAAATTCAATATCTTTCTCTTTTCTTATCCATCCAGCTCCGTGTGATGGATAAAAAACCTTTGAGCCAACCTTCAAGTTCATATTTAAGTAGTGTAATATTAGAATTTAATTATACCATAAAAGTGATATACTACGGACTATGAATATATTGATGATAGGTGGTGGCACAGGTACCACAGTAGTTCTAGAGGGATTAAAGAAGTACAAAGATTTAAATCTCTCAGTAATTGTTGGAATGATGGATGATGGAGGGAGTAACGCATCTGTTAGAGATGAGTTCGGATTGCTTCCACTTAGCGATGTAAGAAAATCTTTAATTGCATTCTACGACAGTGGTAACAACGAAGTATTAAGGAAGCTATTTCTATATAGATTTTCAGTAGGAGAGGGTATTAAGGGGCATACTTTAGGCAATCTTCTTATGATTGCTATGACTGAGATTTTAGGTTCAGAGATAGAGGCCATCGAGATGTTTAAGAATATGTTTGGTATTAAAGGGAATATAATACCGGTTACTTTGGATAAGGTAAAGTTAGTTGCAGAGTATGAAAATGGCTCTGTGATAGTGGGGGAGCATCATATCGACGAGCCAGAAGAAGACGAAAACATCAAGAAGATTTACCTTCAACCTTCTGCTAAAGCTACTCCTGAAGCCCTAGAAGCCATCAGGAAAGCTGATTATATCGTCTTAGGTCCAGGAGATATTTACACAACAACTCTCTCTAATATTGTCGTAGATGGAATAAAGAATGCCATAAAGGAATCTAGAGCAAAGACGATATATATCACGAATTTAATGAGTAAGAAAGGACAAACTAGAAGACTCACTCAGAGCCAGTGTCTGAAAATTATGGAAGATGGTATTGGTAGAAAAATGGATATTGTACTAATAAATAATGGTAAGTTACCGAAATCTGCATATGAGAGATATAAAGCAGATGGAGAAGATATCATAGAAGATGATATACAAAGCAACGGAAAGAAGAGATTAGTAATTAGAAAGAATCTAGTAGCAGATGGAGAAATAAGGCGAGAAAAGGGAGATCAATTAGTAAGAAGTTTGGTAAGACACGATAGTGTTAAGTTGGCTACTGAGCTTTACAGAATCTTCAATATGGATAGAAATGGAATTCTTAGTATTGTAAAGAGATTATTCTCATACTACAAAGATTAGCTGTATCTCTGATATTAACTCTGGATAAAAAAAGGGGTCCGATTTCTCGAACCCCTGGAAATTAGCTAGCAATTTGACTCATCACGTAGTTTACTTTTCTTGCCCAGGCTACTGCACTAGGAGGACAGTATGACTTACTAATAGCCTGTGGTGTGACTAAACCTTTAGCATAGTACTTACCTATACCTTCTGATACTTTCCAAATACCCTCAGTCCAGTTTGCAAATCCACTTTTACCCCATCCCCAAGCATTGTAAGGTTTAAAGTTGCTCTTTCCACCTCCAGACTCTACAACAGATATAGCTGCAACAATTCTGTAATCTATTCCGTAATGATCTGCTGCTTTGACAAACTCTTCAGCATACTGTGCTAAAGGAGAATTTCTTTTCTGTAAATAGGTTCTAATCCTATCGACTTTTTCGTTGTTAGGAGTATATTGAGCAGCTAATTTAACCTCCTTAACATTTATTTCTTCAACAATATTATTAGCCTCAGTATTTACTGTAGCTATATTTACATTCTCAGTTAAGTTTGCCTGTACGCTAGCGACTGGCATTCTTTGTGATACTGTATGAAGTGTTATTCCAACAAAAATAATTCCACTTAGAATCGCCAGCATTTTTTTACTTTTTAAGAGCAGGTAATTCATATTCTGTTATTAAGAAATTAAATAACACTGCTATATTATACCACAAAAAGACCTATAGTACTATTGGGTGGAGTAAGAAATATATTATGTGATAATATCTAAAAGTATGATAAACATAGATATGTCTTCTTCTAGTGTAGAAAGAAGAAGGATTCTGTCATCTAAAAAGAAGGAAAGACATTGGTTTAAGGTCTTTTTCTTTCTTCTACTTCTTTCTTTTGTACTATCCAGCATTATTCTCTTTTTTCAAGACAAGAAGCATTTTGCCTCTGCGTCTGCATATATACTGAATCCTAAGAAGAAGTCCTATGTTTACAGGACATATGCTATTTCCTTCAAGGATGATGTCCCTGAGGAATTTAAGAAATTAGTTGAAGACAACTTGTCTAAACTAAAGCTTGAGGAACAAAAAAGATTTGAGTTTAAAAACAGTGGTGGAGATATAGTTATTAGCTCTGAGATGAAAGAGGGAGATGAGGTTGTCTTTAGTAAAGACCTTATTCCTGTTGGTCATCTGTACTCTCTAGTAGAGGGTGTAACACAGGAGAGTTTGAAAAAGAACTCTTTGTATATATTAGATCAGAATTTAAAAGAGTATATTGAGAAGCAGTACGGTTATAGTATTACGGTACTTGGAAGTATTGATGAGTTAATTAGTAAATTGAAGGAGAGTGACAACAATATTGGTCTTTTGAGTTTTACAGAATTAGATTACAGAGTAAAGATACTTAAACTTAATGAGAAATACTATCTTGATGATAGTGAGGGAGCTATTAAATTTAGTTTCTACTCCTCTGTTCGAGAGAAGGATAAATTCATACTCCCAGTTATTAACAAAAATGTAGGTGGAGGAAGTGTTGGTGTTGTCAAAGATGAACTTTTGAAGGTCAATATGGGAGGTGTAGTTGCTATCTCTAGGGATTTAGGTGCAAAGATGAATGCTCTTAAGAACTATACTTATCCAGCCGATGAGATAGGTCCATTTTTAGCTGATGCGGATTTAACACATATTTCAAATGAATCATCGTTTGTGCCGAACTGTTCTATGGCAGGGGGAATGAGATTCTGTTCTAGACCTGAGTACATTGAAACATTAAAAAAGAGTGGAGTAGATATTGTAGAACTTACGGGTAACCATAACAATGATTACGGTAGTAAGTATAGTACGGAAACAATCAATACTTACAAATCTTTGGGATGGAGATACTTTGGAGGTGGATTGAATGATGAGGATGCATCTAAGATACTGTATGAGGATCATAAGGGGACTAAGGTTGCATTTTTGGGATATAACTTCTATGACAGTATGTTAAATACTGGTGCAATAGCTAGAAGCTCTTCTGGTGCTAATTACTATTCAGAGGAGAAGATGAAGAAGAATATAGCTGAGGCAAAAGAGAATGCTGATATAGTTATTGTCACTTTCCAGTTTCAGGAGTGTTACTCTTATCCTGAAGGAGATGTCATCTATCCTATTTGCTACAAGCCACTAAGTAATCCAGATCAGAGAAGTGTATTTAAGAGGGCAATAGATGCTGGAGCTAATATTGTAGTAGGTACACAGGCTCATCAACCTCAGACATATGAGATATACAAAGATGGAGTAATTTATTACGGCTTAGGGAACTTGTTCTTTGACCAGAAGATATGGATAGGTACAAGGCAGGGATTGGTGTTGACTCATTACTTCTACAACGGAAAACATATTCAAACAAAGTTAGTTCCGATATATATGGAGAAAGATCTAAAACCGAGATTGGCTACAAAGGAGCAGGGTGATTTGCTTCTTAAACTTCTGAAGAATGCTAGAGATTAGAGTAAATAGCATTTAGTACTGTTCGCAAATTAGCTATATTGTTTGTCCCAACATTGCAAATTCTTTTGTCTCCTTTTTCCATTAGTTTTAATATGTATTGATTAAGTTTTACTACTTCGGTTAAGAATGTATGATAGTCGATTTCCCCTTGACTTAAGAAAGACTTTAAATACTCTTGTTTTATCTGAGGTTGTGATAGTTCGTACTGTCCTTTGTAAGAAGGTAAGAGTAGTGTTACAAATCTTTCTTCGGAGCATTTTCTTTTTAACTCTTTGTCTTGGATTGTTACATCAACAGGGTATCCGTGTATGAAGAAATCTATTCCAGAGATATCCTCATCACCTGTAGAAATAATGATATGTTCTTTTCCTACAATATTGGAGTATGCTTTGTAGAAGAGAAGTTCAGCAAGAGT
>CAZCCQ010000056.1:0-4321 GCA_964497595.1 uncultured Candidatus Saccharibacteria bacterium
GCCCTTTGGCCAATCTTTCAACCCTTTTTAGTTGTAATACAACTATCTCTCTAATCTGATCCTGATTTAAAGGCTCGAAAAGAATAATCTCATCGATACGATTTAAGAACTCAGGTCTAAAATACTCCCTCAATTGCTCAATGACTTTGTTTTTAAGCTCAGCATATGATTCTTTTTTACCATCAGGGGCCGATAGGCTATCATATATCAACTTTGCTCCGACATTACTTGTTGCAATAATTATTGTATTGGTAAAATCTACTACCCTACCCTTACCATCTGTCAAACGTCCATCATCAAAAACTTGAAGTAAAATATTATGGACATCAGAATGTGCTTTCTCTATCTCATCAAGTAAAATTACACAGTATGGACGACGTCTCACTGCCTCTGTCAACTGACCTCCTTCTTCGTATCCAACATATCCAGGTGGAGAGCCAATTAATCTACTTACCGCATGTCTCTCCATATATTCGCTCATATCAATTCGTATAATTGCATCCTCATCACCAAAAACTGTCCATGCTACTGCTTTTGCCAACTCTGTTTTACCAACCCCTGTAGGTCCTAAAAACATAAAATTGGCGATTGGGCGATTACCTTCAGTAAGCCCAGCTCTATTCATTCTGACAGCGTTTGAGACAGCGCTTACTGCTTCATCTTGACCAACAACCCTTTCATGTAAGCGCTCTTCCATTTTTAATAATTTCTCCCTTTCTTCCTGGGTCAATTCACTTACAGGAATACCTGTTAAGTTAGAAACTATCTCTGCTACATGCATTGCTAATACAATTCTTGATGTTATACCTTTTTCGGTTCTCCACTTTTGTGCAAGTTCTTCCTTTTCAGCCGTTTTTTCCTTAATTTCTTTCTCTAATTTTTTAGCATCTTCAAATTTTTTATGAGTAGAAGCATACTCTTGTTCCAATTTAAGCCTATTAATTTCATCTTCTTTTTCTTCTATATCTTGAGTAAAAGTATCTGCACTAATCCTTACTCTTGAAGCTGCTTGATCAATTAAGTCAATTGCTTTATCTGGAAGAAAACGATTAGATATATATCGATCAGACAGCTCAACAGCTGCTACGATAGCTTCATCACTAATTTTTAACTTATGATGAGCTTCGTACTTATCTCTAAGTCCACGAAGTATTTCAATGGCTTGCTCTATAGTTGGCTCAGAAACAATAACTGGCTGAAAACGCCTTTCGAGTGCAGCATCCTTTTCTATGTACTTTTGGTATTCACTAAGAGTTGTAGCACCTATTAAATGTAGCTCACCCCTTGCAAGTGCTGGTTTAAGAACATTAGAAACATCTAATCCTCCCTCACCACCACCTTGCCCAGCTCCAACAATTGTATGTAATTCATCAACAAAAATTATTAAATCATCTTTGTTCTCAACAATCTCATCAACAACAGCTTTAATTCTTTCTTCAAATTCCCCCCTATACTTTGAGCCAGCAACAATAGCATTAAGATTCAATTCAATTACCCTTTTTCCCTGCAGAACTTGTGGAATTTTGCCACTTTCAATTCTTTGTGCTAATCCTTCAACTATTGCAGTTTTGCCAACACCTGCTTCTCCAATTAAAACAGGATTGTTTTTAGTACGTCTAGCCAATATCTCTATAGTGGTCGCAATCTCTTTAGATCTTCCAATTACAGGGTCTAGCTTACCAGCCCTTGCTAGAGCAGAGAGATCACGAGAATATTTGTCTAACTGAGGAGTGTTTGTTTTTGACTCCAACCTCCCCTCTTTTGCTCCTTTACCAACAACTTTAATCGTTTTCTGCCTTAAAGACTGAGAAGTTAAGCCATACTTTCTTAATACATCACTAGCCATACCTTCGTTCTCTTCTGACAAAGATATCAACAAGTGTTCAGGTCCAATATACCCATGACCTAACTCCCTAGATATTGAAAAAGCATTCTCTAAAACGGATTTTACTCTAGGAGATACGCTTATTTCGATCTTCTCTGCATCTATCTTAGTACCATCCTTTGGAGCATTTGCCTCAATATACCCTTTTAAATCCTTAGGATTGAGTTTGAACTGTTTGAGTGTTTCAGTAGTAACATCACTATCCATCAATGCGTAAAGCAAATGCTCAGTATCTATTTCCTTTCTTCCAAAATTAATAGTGGTTTCTGCTGCCTTCTGAATAATTTCTTTCGCATGTTTAGATAAATATTCTTCTATATTTGTTTCCTCTTTATCCGTAGAATAATCAATATTATCTGAGAAATCATTTTCCCAAACATTGTCGAAATCACCGAACATACCTATTGAATTCCTACCAAACAAAGAATCATATGGAGAACTATACCCTCTACTGCGCATCTTCATATAATCTTGATTACAAAGATACATTAATTTCCTACTATCTCCCTGTATAACCATAACTTTTTGCGTAGCTTCTCTTTTCTTACAAATATCACATAAACGATTAATCATATATGTAGTAAATCAAATAATCGTAAAATTATACCAAATCAAAAAAGAAATGTATTGGGGAATAATACGATTAATCAATAAAGTGGAATTTTACAAATTCTTGATGGAGGTATAAATTTACAAATAAATAGTAATTTCGGAGCATGGGGTACATGGGATATATGTGCAGGACACGCAATACTTTCTTACTTGGAAGGTGTAATGACTGATTATTATGGTAATGTTATTGATTACTCAAAACCTATGCTTGATAATGGATTTATAGCTTCAGATACTTTAGAGAGAATTAGCAGACTTCCTTGGATAAATAAATAACACTACCCTTATTATACTGTCTCTTTTGTCTCATTTTTGATATCATCTAGCTGGGAAGATGGGTCCAGACCCGTATGTCCCGTATTATCCCATTCCCCTTTTGACATAATTCCATCTAATTGATACATTAGTGAATAATCTCATTCATAAAAATATGAAGAAATTAACTCTCCCTAAAATAGTATTAAGTAAAAAACAAATTCTTTTCATTTGTATACCAATAGCTGTTTTAATATTACTAATACCAACCTTCTTCATACTAAAAGGTATGGGAAAGATAACCCTTGGAAACAAAACGAGTAATAATCAGGCTCAATTAACTGGGTTAGCAGATGACTCTGAGGAAGTATTAGAAATCCCGTTACAAGCGTACACCCATGCAGATACAGAAACAAAATATATGGTATATGCTGATATTATAAAGACAGACCCAGAGGTAGAAATGATTGAAAGCTGTACATACTCAGATGGTACAGAAGCCAAAGAAACAAAATACTATGTTGGAAGAGAGCCAGTACAAGTAAGCAACCATTGTCTTCTTACATTTGCTGAATATGATGGTCCTAATGCTCTTGAAGAAACATATCCCTACAATGTATATCTAGCACTTCCAGACGGTTCTCTCATTACTCTATATACCAAAGAGACCCCTTCCATACAGATAAACATGTATGAAAAAGAAACAAGAATTGTTCAACTAAATGGATATGCATATTACAGAGTAGCACCACAAGAGAACGGAAAGAAATTTAGTGTACAGATGGTAGACAGAGTTATGTATGTAACAGGCACAGAGTTTTTTGCTGGCGTATCAAGTAGTTTCAGTGGAGATGGTATATGGGGGCATGTAGAACTCTATGAGGGTTCTGCCGAAGTAAGACTAAGAACCCAAGATCTCATCATAATGATGACAAACAAGGACTATGCAAACTATGGTCATTGGAAAGAAAATGGATCATGGGCATGGTATTGGGATGAAGCAAATGCTAGTAAAGTACACACCTTCTATAGTAATGATAATACAACAAATACTGAAACAATGGCGGCTACAGGACAAGAAGACAAGATTACTTGGGGATATATGGATAAAGTAACCGATTTCCTAAATGCACAAGTAGAGACTACCATGGCAACATATGGATTTGGTAATTACAAAACAGTAGCAAGCAATTTAGAAGCATATGTAGATGAGAAGATAGTAACAGAGAAAGAACTTAGACAAGAGATGGTTATTAAAGAAACACTTGCATATGCAAAGGCATACGAGAACTATCAAAAATGGTACGATGGCTTAGTTGAAAAAGGTGAGGAATTAAGAGCAAAGGCTGAAGCAGAAGCTGCAGCTTCTGTATCTAAGGGAACAACATATTCGGTATGTCCTAAGGGTACAGCATATGCAGGGAATGGGAAGTGTTGTCCAGCGGGTACATATCTTAATACCAAAGGTTATTGTCAAGGGAATAGTTCTACAAGTGGAAATACAGCATCTACTTACCAACCAACTACCCCTTCAGTTTCTTCAGGCAGTAGCAGTAGTACTGGAAGTAG
>CAZCCQ010000057.1:0-4237 GCA_964497595.1 uncultured Candidatus Saccharibacteria bacterium
AGTAAATGTCGCTGTAGATTCTTTTGTTATATCAGATTCTGAGACAAAAGAGATTATTACATTGTATTCTCCTTTTGCTACATTCTCTTTTGGGACATTGATTTTGTAGAATATTTCTTGGTTTTTGTTTGGAACTAATGTTAGAGATTCTTTTTCTACAGTTACCCAACTAGATGCGGAGTAGGGGCTATTTTGTTCTTCTTGTTCTGTAAGAATCATTGATGTCCCAGGTTGATTCTCTATCTGTCTAAATCCTCTTACAACTATTTGGTAGTTAGTAGACTTGTTGGATAGATTCCATAGTACTATTTTCCCTAAAAACTCTTCTCCTTCCTTTAAGGTTAATTTCTCAGTTGTTGGAGTCATACCTAGTGAGAGAGAACCTTGTGCATAGGTAAATGAGGAGGAGAGGAAGAAAATGAATACTCCAAATATGATGCAGGAAACTACTTTCAAACGCATCAAAAGATTTTTCAAGTAGTTTCCAATCATATTATTTCAAGTTTCTGTATTAGTAATATCCTCCACAGACAAAGGTTACTGTTTCTTGATATGAACCAGTCTGTGCAGAAGCTCCAGCTCTAGCTCCATATGTAATTGTTGAGCTTTCTGCGGAAGTTTGTGCTCCAATCTGAGAGAGAAGTAATTGTGCTCCAGCAGAACCAGTATCTAAAGCTCCAAATACACCTGCCGTGGTATCTGCAAAGTCCGTTGCTACTGTAGCTGTATCAGCTGCATCAGGATCTGATGCAGTCATTCCAAATCCTTCTGTTCCAATTCCCCTTAAGTCAATTGTTGTGCTTCCCGTAGAAGGAATTAAATACGTAGTTGCAGTAGACTTGTAAAGTCCTGCGTCTGTTCCACTTCCTAATCCATATACTGCCCAATAGTAGCCATCAGCTGTGGAAGAAGTTGTTGTTGACAAGGTATGAGTTCCAGTTGCGTATGAACCCCCTGGGTAGAGACTCCCAAGAGATACAGTATTGCTTCCTAAAGTACAAGTTACAGATGGAGAAGCAGTTACATCTGCAGTAACTACTACTTGGTCATCTGCCACTAGCTGTATTCCAATAGTGCTTGAGTCAATAGTTATTCCACTCTTAACCTCAACAGTAACATAGTGAGTTCCAGCAGTAGCATTTGTACCTATCTTAGCAGTTGTTCCGTTTGTTATCTTTACTCCGTATGTTGTTCCAGCTGTAAGTGCTGTTACTCCAGATACAGTTATAGTGTCATTTGTTGCACCTACAGTACAACTTCCTGTGAGTGTACCTGGTAGTGCTGAGTCTATATCCCAGTTTGTGCTTGTTGCATCAGCGGGAGAGCTTGTAACTCCTGCTACTGTTAAGTCTGACCCTGCAGTTCTACACCAACCCAAGTCGCCAGTTACTAAAGTAACGGTTCCTCCTGCAGGAATATTTTGAGATGGAGTAAATGCTATTACATACTCCACAATATTAGTACCAGTACCATCAATTCCTGCTTTCATTCTACTTAGGTAGAAATACACAGAAGTTAATGAAGCGGCTTGTGATCGGAAGACGGGCACGATCAAAAGAAAGAAAGTTAATATGATTCCGAAAAATCCTACTAACGCAAGAGCTTTTTTATTCTTAAACATATACGGGCAGATAGATTATATTATTTAAATAAAAGCACATTATATCTCGTGCTCTTACCAAGATAACCTATTAAAAATTCCTTGTCAAGAGACAGAAAGAGTATTTTAAAAGGGAAAGGGTGAGTCTGAATGCGTATAATTTACTAAAACTGGTGACCCATAATTTTAGTATAGAGGTACAAGGGTGAAGTAAATAGTTTCAGAGTAATCAGTAGCAGGTGTTTTCGTGGTATTAACCCTTGCTTTTGCATACATACCGACTCTGCCATCCACAACTATTTTGTTAGATTCATATATTTTTCTTGAAGCAGTTAATACCCCGCCGACAGTATTTCCTGTTCCTGCATAGCTCGTTGTAGCTGTAATTGCTCCATAGTAGGAAGATGTATTGTTGAAACTAATATAATAACTTTGTAGTCCAAATCCTTCAGCAAGAGCATTATCTAAATTTATATCTGACGAGGTAATTATTTCTGTAGTTGTTGGACTATATAGTCCTCCATTCTTACTGTATCCTAATATTGCAGTACCACCAAAAGAGCTACTACCCAAATCGAGCCAAATTAAATCAGTGGCTGTAGAAGCTGCTGCTCCTGCAATGATTTTTGAGTCTCCTGTAAAGGATATGGCGTATGGGCTTGCAGACTCTGCTGTGGTATTAGCTTCTGGAGCTATGTCAATATCAAATGTTATGGAAGCTATTCCTGTTGTAGCATTTTTGATACTACTGTAATCAGATTGAGTAAAATCCCCGTGTATTGCTGTAATTCTTAAATAATATGTGGTATTAGGATTTAACCCTAATATGTTAAATGCAGGAGATTCCCAATCACTTTTGGTCCTAAAATCTGATATATTGCAATTTGATATGAGATCAGGTCTAAATGTAGAACCATCTATACACATTCTATTAGTTATGAAATTGTCTGTAGATATTTCAACACCGTAAAGGGTGTCAGTAGGGTTACCTTGTGCATCTATCTCAAATCTAGCTCTGTCATAGCAACCAGATGGTCCACAAAGATAGTTCATTCCTCCTGTTGTAAGACCAGAGGGACCAGTTGTACAGAGAGATGTTCCACCAGTTGTTTCGAAGCACTGAATTATGGGTTGAGCCGCAAGAAATGTAACGGAAGGATCTTGTTGTAGACGGTATGATGTTGAGTAGAGCCTTGGATCTGCAGAGATCTCTCCTACTGTAGAAATTAAACTGTAACTTGTAGAGTCTCCAAGCCCCCCACCACTTGTTGTGGTAGCTCCGACTATTTTGTAGTTTGTAGAATCTAAATCAGTAGCTTTAACCGTAGAAATTGTTAGTAGAAAGGAAACGACTGTAGCGGAAATTAGTAAGAAGCTATGTATTCGAGCAGATTTCATAATATAATGATATTGTAAAGATGATACTTTAGTCAATTAGAAATGAAAGAGAGTGCTATATCAGTAAAAAACCTTGTTAAGGAGTTTAAGATTTACGAGAGTAGTAGAAACAGTATCTTAGATTTGTTAAGAAAAAAGAAATTCAAAACGATTAAAGCAGTAAATGGAATTAGCTTTGACATATACAAAGAGGAGTTTGTTGGCTTTATCGGACAGAATGGTGCGGGGAAGACTACGACATTGAAATGTTTGATCGGTTTGCTGAGTCCTGATTCAGGGGAAATAGATGTATTAGGATATTTACCACAGAGAAGAAAATATAGTTTTCTTCAGAGAATTTCTTTAGTAATGGGAAATAGAAGTCAGCTTTGGTGGGAGTTGCCAGCAGTAGAGACATTCTTGCTAAACAAAGAGATATATCAAATAGAGGATGGGAGATACAATGAAATAGTGGCGGAGATGGTGAAGGCTTTGAGTTTGGAGGAGATTTTAGATATTCCAGTTAGGAAGTTATCCTTAGGGGAGAGAATGAAATGTGAGTTAGTAGCATCTTTCCTTCATACTCCTGAAATACTTTTCTTGGATGAACCTACACTTGGGCTAGATATTGTTTCTCAGCAAAAATTAAGAGATTTTCTTAGTTACTATCAGAAAAGGTACAAGTCAACGGTACTCTTAACTAGTCACAATATGGAAGATATTAAGAGTTTGTGTAAGAGGGTGATTGTAATAGAGAAGGGGAAGATTTTGTATGATGGTAAACTTACAGAATTGACTGAGAATTTTGTAAAAGAGAAATACTTGCGATTTAGACTTAATGAAGTAAGACAGGAGAAAAATCTTAAAGGATTAGGTAGGGTAGTTGAGTTTGATGGTAGGTCGGGATTACTTCTAGTTGATAGGAGTAGGGCTAAGGAGATTATTAGAAAGTTGATAGATGAATATGATGTAGAGGACATTGATATAGAGGAACCTTCTTTAGAAAGTGTTGTTAAGAATATCTTTAGTGGGAAGTATTAAATTTCTTTGATATAATCTTGGGTTAAGGAGAGATGCCTGAGTGGTTGAAAGGGACGGTCTTGAAAACCGTTGTACAGGTTTCTGTACCGTGGGTTCGAATCCCACTCTCTCCGCCAATTTTCACTTTTTGTGAAATCGTAAGAAGTAGCCTCGGCTTTCTTTCAGCCCGCAGGAGGGGTCTGGGGAGGAATGCGGGCGGGATTTTGAACCTTTCCTTTT
>CAZCCQ010000058.1:0-4130 GCA_964497595.1 uncultured Candidatus Saccharibacteria bacterium
GAAAACCAGACATAAGGGATATATCTTTCTTTAGAAAATCTAAAGAAACTTCCTCTATTGCCGAGTTCAACTCCCTCTTATCTGCAATTTCAGTATTATGTGTAAGCTCTTCCATAATCTATTATACAGAATAATGATATACTTCATATATGGATTCAATACAGAATATCCTCTCAGAGTTAAAGAGAAAAACTCCAAAAGATAGTAACAAAAAAGGTAGTAAAGATACTCAATCTAAACTATTTGATGTAGATCAACTAGAGACTAATCCTAAGAAACTTTTTGGAGATAGAGGTAAATACATATCAAAAGAGTATCAAAGCTACGGCCTAAGACTAGCAGGCAGATTAGACGACAGAAAAAGGATAACTATGTATATAAAGTGGGCGAAAGAAAAACCTAGAGCAATATTAGACAATGCATTAAGCTTTGTATCCGATTATCCGAAAGCAGAGAACAAATCAAAACTATTTATGTGGAAAGTAAAACAACTAGAAGATGAATACCATAATAAAGGAGAAAACAAAAAGAATACTGATTAAAGAAATACAAATGTATTTCTCAAAAGAATTCCAGTACAGAGGACAACTACTAGCTTGGATTATTGCTGATATTATCAAAATAGTAGGGCTCGGCTTCATATGGGTAGCTGCGGCTGAGTATAACAATTATGTAGAACAATCCTATGTAGTCTCATACTACATACTACTTATGTTTGTAAGTAAATTCACAGCAGACTACACACTCGAATACGGAATATGGAACATATTACAAGGCAAATTCTCTAACTACCTACTAAAACCGTACAACTATCTAATAGAATATCTAGGGACAAATATTGGAGGTAATATACTAAGAGTAATTCTCTTTCTTCCAGCATTTGGGATCTCACTCTATCTAGCCAATACGTACAATCTACTAATATTCTCCTTTAATCCCTACCTCCTTCTTCTTTCAGTCGTAGCAATAGCAATAGGCTTTAGTATAAATTTCTTACTAGCAAATACAGTATGCCTAGCAGCAATGTTAGTAAAGGAAATGGATGGCATCAGAATTCTTTACTACAATATAGCATCTATTCTCTCAGGAGAATTTATACCAATAGTATTTCTTCCTTTCTTAGGGAAGATCGCAGTAGAACTACTACCTTTTAGATATACTCTCTCTTTCCCTGTAGAAATATTACTTGGTAAACTAAATGTATACGAAGTGAAAATGGGCTTCCTGTATAGTTTAATATGGCTAATACTATCCTATCTAACTTACAAATTTGCATATAGCAAAGCAATAAAGAAATATGAAGCAGAGGGAATATAGAAAAGGAATAATTTACTACTTAAAAGTCTGGAGAAGAGTCATAAAAGGTGGACTCTCTAGGAGCTATCTATACAAAACTGATATCTTAGTAAGAATAATTCGAACAGTTATTGTCATCGCCATACAAATTTTTCTACTAAATACCCTCTTTGGCACAAATGAAGTATATGTAGGGTGGACAAAGAACGAAGCATATCTAATCATAGGAATTTGGAACATCTTAAACTACCTAGGATGGTCTATCTTTGCAACAAACCTCCTTTATCTAGAATCAAAAGTAATTGAAGGGAAATTCGACTATGTACTTTTAAAACCACTATCATCATCTTGGTATACATCATTTTCCGACTTCTTTGTAACAAACTTTGTGACTGCACTATCAGGCTTAGTACTAGTAGCATACTATATAATCACAGAGTGGGGGAGAATAACCCTTCTTAATTTCACATTTGGAATACTATCTACTCTTGTTGCCCTTCTCGTATGGTATGCAATCTATCTTTTCTTTGCCAGCTTCACCATCTCAAATCCTAGAAATGGCTTCCTTTCAATTTCAAAAGAACTACTAGGTCTAACTAAATATCCGATAGATGTCTTCGGAGAAAACCTAAAATTCATTTTCTATACAATAATCCCATTAGCTTTTCTAACCACAGTACCTGCAAATATAATTATTGGTAGAGGAGACTACCGACTAATACTCTTCGCATTACTAATAGGTATACTACTAATCATACTCTCTAACAAACTCTGGAATCACAATGTAAAAAAATACTCCAGCGCAAGCAGCTAACACAGGGCTGGTGTGTATATGTTTTCTTTATGAGGTAAGGACTATATGAAGTAAAAGAGGATTGAGTTAATATACTACAAGACAAGAAAACTTCACTGTATATATTACATATGTAAATACCATTGTTGATATATACAGTGAATAGAAATATTAGGACACTTCTGTGGGATGTGGTTCTCCGAAGATTTCAGGTAATCTCTCTTGCATATATTGTTGAAAAGGAATCATCAGACTCCTCATCGCAGGATGAGCATTTTTTGCACACCTCATCTTAAAGATGTGTTGTAGCTCTCTCAGATTACAAGTTAATCCAATCTCGGTTTTTAATCCAGTTGGCAAAATATCTCGAGCAATCTGTGCTGACACTCCCATAGCAACGAGTTCAAGATACCTCTTCTCATCTTGCTCATACGACTTTACTATCTTGTCAACAATAAAGTCTTTTAGACGATTGTCTAATGAAGACATTTTGGGATCAAGCTCAATTGCAGGTCGAGGATCAATACAAACAATCTCATTGCTAAACTTCTCTTTCGAATAGTTACAATAACGAGTGGATTCTTGAGCATAGCTTGCAAGCCTATGTCTCACAAGTTCGTGAGTAACTCCACGACTTGTTGTAAAAACAACAGAAATTGTTGAGTGTTCAATCATTGCACCGTGCTCTTTCTCTACAAGCATCTTAATAATTTTCCTTGCAGAGCTTCCATCTCTAGTTATCAAATCCTCACTTTTGTAACATATCCGAGCCATCCTCTCTATCCTTTTAAGAGATAGCAACCAATCCTCATTACTTGGTGTAATAACCTCAAACGACTGTTGTACTAGTCTCATCGTACCCTCCGTTTCTTGGAATTTCTGAATTTGAATAGTCCTAATATTCTTAAGAGCATAAACTGAGAGTTAGAAACCACTCGGCTTATTGGTGGATTTTAACACTCTATAGTATGAGATACAAGGGAAACAAAGAAAAACAAACCTCTAAAGATACTTTTTTACAACACCTAAAACTTTGTCTAAAACCTCTTCAAGAGAACTAGCCCGCATAGAAACTCCAGATGCGTAAGTATGTCCACCACCACCTAATTCCTCAGCAATAACACGAACATCCTGATAACCCTTCGTACTCCTAAAAGAAACAAACCAAGTATCCTTACTATTCATATCTGGCTTCACTATAAAACCCCAATGGATACCCTGTATAAATCTAAGATACTTGTCTCTTAAAAAACTCTGTGCCTCATTAGCTCCTTGTTTTAATTCCAAATTCCCCTCCAAAGTCTCCCTACCTATATACATATACGCCATATCTTTCTCCATAGTTAATGTCTTCAGGTACTCAATAACAGCACTAGTAGCCTCTCTTGGGAATTTAGCATTCCTGTATGCGAAATCTTCCAGATCCACAGAAGCAACATCTGCTGCATCTGCAAATACCCTGTGTGTATTAGGTGTAGTAATATCGTAAAGAAATCTCCCAGTATCCGCTACAATTCCGTACTGTACTAAGTGCGCAGTATCACTGTTAAGCTTAAACTTTTTCCCGTAAATATTTTTTAGAAGAGAGTAAACCTCTTCTGTTGCAGAACTCATATTGTTGTTAATCAATATCTTCCCTTTGTTATCTTCGAAAAAAGTATCGTGATGATCTATATAAATAACAGAATCAGAAGTATCAACCAAGTCATTCTCATCAAGACATAGACTCAAATCCCCAGCATCTGTCACAATTACTAAATCAAAGTCTCTAGAGTCTATCTTTGACACAGTATTGATCTCCTGCATACCAGGTATTCTCATTGAGGGATTATTCTTTGCTTGTATTTCAATATGCTTCTTAGCATATATTTCACTAAGAACAGTCTTTAGTAATAAAGCACTACAAAATGCATCTAAATCAGGACTCTTGTGTGTAATTATTAGTATTCTCTTTGCTTTTTCTACAGATTTCTTAAATTCTTTTTGTTCCCTCTTCATATTCCTTGATAATAGCAGATGGCAAAGATATAATACAGGTACT
>CAZCCQ010000059.1:0-4118 GCA_964497595.1 uncultured Candidatus Saccharibacteria bacterium
AACACTTGTCTAAGATATATTTTGAAGCCTCTTTTAGTTCATAATTCTCATTAAAATACTCTACTATTGGCACATCCCATTCATATTTCTTTAACCTGTTTGTGCTATTTATCTCTGCTGTTCTTAATGATTGGAAAACCTCTTTTGCCCTATCAATAATTTCTTTAAATATCTTTTGGTTATTTTCAGAACATACAACTATCCTTTGTACGTCAAGTTTACTGCCTTGTAGTCCAAGGTACTTTTCAAACCAATCATATATTGCTACCTGAATCTTATTGTGTGAACGGACAGGAGCATAAGGTAAAGATGTTAACTTGGCAAAATCTTCATACTTTGATTTTATTTCTTCTTCTGCAACAGTGAAATCTATTTTAGAACCTATTATTTCCTCTTTTAGATGAGAGTCTATATCAGAAAATACTGCATCTGAAATTAAAGATTTCTTAAGCTCTTCAATCTCTAGTTCTAGCTTCTGATCAGCTTTCTCTAATGCCACATTAGGCATATCTTTATCAGTTATCCCAAAATACTTATTTGCTTCTTCAAAAAACAATCTCCTGAATGCTAATGTTAAGTCTCCGTAGTCAACTCTTTTAAGATATATAGAGGGTAGCTTTAGGGTCTCATATTCAGGTTTCCTATGACTAACATGAACTTGAAATAAGGCAGTACTATCCTTATCTTGATTTATTATTATTCTCTCTAAGTTAGTAAAAACATATGCCCTATCTAAATCAATTAAGGCATAATGCTTTGCTTCTGGTGTTCTTAAGATTCTCCCAACTGTCTGTACTTCAAATACCTTACTCTTAATTTCTCTAAACATAACAAGTATTTGAGCTCTAGGACAATCCCATCCCAATGCAATAGCTTGCTTAAAGATTAAAACTTCTACTTTGTTGTCACTATCTTCAATTCCCTCTGTATTATATTTCTCTTTTGAAAGCCATATTGCTAACTTTTCATTTTCAATTGTAATATCTTCTTTTTCTTCTAGATATTTCTTTATATGTTCTAATTTAGTCTCATCTAAAGCACTCATATCTGAAGAATCACTTGGTAATTGTATGAGTAGTAATGGCTTTACAGGAATATTATTATCTTTATATATAGCTTGGAGTTCCCTTAACTTCATAATTGAAGCATTTAGTATTACATCATCAGCCTCAGATAAATAATCTGTATATTTTCCTATCTCAGGATTTATAACAATCTCCTTCTTTATCATTCCCTCTGCTACTACATCATCAAACTTCACAGAGATATAGCCTGCATCCTCATTAGACAAATCCTCTGCCGAAGGGGAAATGCTTGGAGTAGCTGATACTTCTAAAATGAATTTAGGATGGATTACAGACTGCACAAGTTCCTGTGATTGATTACTCCAATAATGGTAATGACTTTCATCTACAATCAATATAATTTCTCTGCCCTCTTCTTTTGTTCTCTCAACAAAAGAATATAGATTTCTGTCTGACTCATTTTCTCTCATAAAGACATTGTTAAATTCACCTGTTTTCTTATCCTTTTTAACTAAACTGTGCCAGTTAACAAAAGCTATTTCATTCTCTTTAAATTTCCCTTCTTGTATATCCTCTAGATATGACAAGGTATATCTGCTTTCAGAAAGATACTTCTCTAGCTTTTCTTTGCTCTGCATATGTAGATTATTGCCACTAATCCAAATAAATGAGAATTGGTTTTGCAACTTCTCACTACTAAGCTTCTCTAGCCAATCTGCTACCATTATAGTTTTGCCTGAGCCCGTAGGAGCCTTTAAAACACATACTCTGGTACCCTCTTTCTGTAATAGTTTCTTACTAAGAGAGAGTAATTTGTCTACGGCTATTTCTTGGTAGTTCTTTAATTTCATATTTAATCCTTAAATAATTTACGGTAAACCTCTAATATGCTCTCAGGGATAGGACATAACTCATGTTCTACAGAGAGATCTTCAAAATCTTTATCATAGGTGTCATTACTCAAAGAAAACACATAAATACTAGATGGTAACTTCACAGACTGAATCTTTTCTTTTAGTTCATCTAAGCAATCTAAATTGAACAGAATTGCTGTAGTATGAGTACCGTTCTTGAATATCTTAAACCCTTCACTTACAAATAGTTCTTCAAATGTACCCTCCTTAATACATATCATTTCTGTTGATTTATTAACTATATTAGTTCTAGTATCATCAGAAACTATAGATTTTGGTATAAATGAAGTTTTGAAGTATTTTAAATTAGCAGGAATACCTTCAACATCTGAATATCCCTCTATTACACTTTTCACCCTTGGGTAACACACTTCTTCTGCAATACCGTTCTCATTGTTAGTGCACAATATAAATTTCCTATTTCCCCCATCCTCCCTATTAAGCTCAAGAACGGCCTGTCCCGTTGTTCCAGAACCTGCAAAAAAATCTAGTATTACCGCATCTTTGTTGTCTGTCCCACAAAGGATTGATTGTTTAACAGCAAATGGTGATTTTGGATACTGGAATTTTTCCCTTGCTCCCAATATTTTATCCAATGTCTTTGTTCCATGTTCACTTGCAGAGAACTGTGCATCATACCATATACTTTTTGGAGATTCTCCTTTCAAGCCTCCACGGAATTTGAAATAAACTTGAAAACCATTAGATGTTTCTGTAATCCAGAGTTCATCATTTCTGAACATTTCTTCTATAGCATCTTTCCCCCTTCTCCAAATTCTTTTTGTACCCTTCATATCAATTGGAAGAATCTCAATTTCAAGTTTTTCAGAGACACTTACTTCCCCTGTTTTTGGCGAATAGTATATTGGATAATATCTATCAGATAACTTTCCTTTCTTATTTGTTGCATTACTATCTACACCTTGTTTTCTAAGATTAACAGAAACATACCATGAGCCATCCTCATCTAAGATATATTTATGTGTTTTTTCTTCAGGTTTGACAGGTAATTTTTTAATGAATGATTTAGAAGATTTCCCAAAAAATAATGCATATTCATGGACAAGAGACACTTTTCTTTGAGTCATCCTTCCCTTGGGATTATTTCTTATTGTTACTGTTCCTAGATGGTTTTCTTCTCCAAAAATACTTTCCATTAACAGCCACAATTTTGGCATCTCATAATCATCTACTGTAACACAAATAACCCCCTCTTCTTTAAGAAGATTTTTACATATCCTCAACCTGTGATCCATAAAAGAAATCCATTTACTGTGTCTAAAAGTATCCGTAGAATCAACATAGTCATTATTATACTTCCAATCTCTTGCTCCTGTATTATACGGAGGATCAATATATATGAAATCTATATTTTGAGCATTAGTGTAATTTAGAACAGAGAGAGCATGATAGTTATCTCCTTCTATAAGTAAATTAAATGAAAGGCCTGATTTCTTATATATTTCTCTTTCTTTAATTTCTTCTAAAACAGGGAGCTCTGTCTTACACTTTTCTACTACCTTCTCAGGTTTATTCTCCCAAACTAGTCCAAACTTTTTCCTTTTCTTAAGTTTCTTTATCTCTTCTAACAACTGTTCTTTTGAGAGGTCTTCTAATTTCATATTATGTGTACTATATATATCAATATAGAATGATATAACAAAACAACACTTTTTTAAATCTTTTTAATATCAAAGCTCAAAGATTCTCCCTTCTCTCTTATTGTATCCTCAATTTTTTGGAATATATTCTCACCCGATGTAATAACTATATTGTGAAGTTCACTACGAAGAGCATACCACTTTCTTTTACCAAAGCTTTTAATCAATTCTCTAAAACCCCTTACCCCAACTTCATCAAATAGAGCCTTGGCTCCTAGTACCATTAAAACCTTTCTTAACTTCATTTCAGGATAATCTGATATGAGCCTCATGAGTAGTTTCTCATTACTCAGTTTCAAACTAATCACTGAGGGGTAGTTGCTCTTAATCTTTTCAAGATAGTATAACAAGACTTTCTTAGATATAGATTTAGAAAAGAGATTCTTAAAGTGTAGCTCTGTTTCAATGTTCAATTCCTTAAATAACCTCTTAATCTTATCCCTCTTATTTAATCTAACTTCCATTCTAAGTACTTCAAAGGGTTCCCTTTTAAGTACTTAGAATGGAAGTTAGATTAA
>CAZCCQ010000060.1:0-4116 GCA_964497595.1 uncultured Candidatus Saccharibacteria bacterium
CAATGGTTAGAATGTCTGTTTTCCAAACAGAGGGTTGCGGGTTCGAGTCCCGTCCTCCGCTCTTTGTAAGTTTTTCGTGTTTGACTAGTTTTATTGTGTTTTTAAAGGAATACGACTTTTGTTGTTCGCGGTTAACAAAATAATATACATTTACGTATATTAACCTATTAAATACTTGTTTAGTGAATAGAGCAAAAGAAGCTGTGAAAAGATTAGAAATTTTGTTTTTTAAACCCCATATATCTCAGAATCTTAAGAGAATAAGCAATCTAGGTATAGAGCAAGACAATCATACTTCCAACAGTTATAATTTTTTCTTCCTACTCTGTCTTCTTAGAGAACAGACTTACTAAAGATGTTATTATGAAGCCTAAAACTAAGTAGAATATTATCCCCAACACAGAAGCCATATCAAAGAAACTGCTACCGTAAGATGGAGATTTAAATATACCTACAAATGGATAGATGAAGAAGTTAGATGCTGAATATATGAAGCTTACAAGTCCAGTATTATTTGCTCCTAATAGCAAAAAGAGCAATCTAACTCCGATTAGTATCATAATTAGTGCCAGAACAAACCATATAACTTGGTTAACTTTTGCTACTACAAACTCTCCCTTATCTACCTCTACGGAAGTAGTAACACTCTGTTGGACAATCTCTCCTGCAGGAGTATTTTGCTGAGAAGTTGTTTCTGTTACTGTCTCTTTATTTTCTATTTCCATATATTTTATTAAAAAACTTATTACTCCATTATAGCAAATATAATTATTTGGAAATTATCCACAATCTGTAATATAATTAGACATATGAAAAATGTTGATGTACCGATGTGGGATAAGGGTGACAGTACAGATAACTACTCAGGAGGAGGTGGATCATCTTCTAAATTTGCTTTTAATAGTGGAGAAGGAAATGAAAAAGAAATAGTAGAAGCATTTGAAACAACTCTCTTAAGAAAACCAACAACCAGGGAATTAGCGTATTACAGAATAAGTAGGTTGAGTAAAGAGGAGATAGAAATACGACTTCTCTCTAGTAAAGAGCATAAAGAACTTTTAGAAAATGCCAAGAAATATCCTGAAGTGCTTAAAGAGAAAAAACTTCTAGAGTCAAATATTATAAAGGTTAGAAGTATACTAATAGACAAGGATGGTGAGTATATAGAATTAAAGAAACTTTTAGATGAAAAAAACAGTGCTATTGAATTATTGCGAAACTCAAAAGATCAGCCCTATCTTACAAACAAAGAATTACTAGAGGAGTCAAATTCATACAATGAAAGAAAGTTTAGCAATATGCAAAGAGAAAGAAAGGAATCTCATAGGGAAAGCATATGGGATAAAATACTAGAATTATTTTTTAAAAATAACTAAATGACAAGTAAGATATTTGCTAAAAGACTTAGATTAGCCAGAGAAGAGAAAGGGTATTCACAGAGAGATTTAGGTTTGAGAGTTGGTCTGTCTGATAAGTCAATTAGTATTTATGAAAAGGGCACTGTATATCCACCCGTTGGCAATCTTCTGAAGATATCTAAAGAATTAGATAAACCAATAGAATACTTTTTCAAAGACTAATACGGAGGTGTTAGCCACTTTCTAGCTTTTTGTGCGTAGAAGTTAGAGTGTCGTAATACTAAAAGTATTATGATTACAGCACTTGCAATAATCAATAAATATTTAAGTATACTTCCTACAATATACTCTGTACTAATAGGTTCTAGGAGTAAAGATTTATTCAATTTGAGTGTACCACTAACAGCATTCGTGTAATTTGTATCGTGTTGCCAAGAGATTATAGATGCAGTTACATCATATTCTCCCTCTCTCAGAGGTTTAATATCAGCTTTTACTGTATATGTAACACCCTCCTGCATATTGATAAACTCTTTATGTCTTGGAATAGCCTTTAATGTAGTTGGAACTTCCCAAAGAATCTGAGTTTTTGTACTACTGATATGAGGAGTAATTTTTAATTCATATCTTACATATCCAGTGAATACGGATTGCGATTTCTTAATTAGAACCAAGTCAAAATATTTATTTGTCACCTGTGTCTCCGTATCATTTACAACAGAAACCTTCTGTTCAGTCAAAGTTGTTGTAGCTGTAGGAGGATTTGTATCTTGAGTAGGTAGAGTTTGGGCAGATACTATCATTGAAGAAACACATAAGAAAAGTAGAGTTGCAAAAATTTTGTAAAAGTTTTTCATCCTAATATCCTAGAAATACTAAATTTATATGTATTATACATCTCTTGAGCTTCCTCTATATCTACCTCATAATCGTTATGCACAATTTCATTTCTAATTTTATGTACTTCCCAAAGTTCGTTATACTCCTTTTTCTTAAACAAATTTTTAGCTCTTTTGAGATTGTCACCACACAGGTTGCTATTTTTGTAGTAGTACTGTAAGGCTTTAGCTAGTAAATTATCTAATTTGATTATGGCATCTCTTCTTACGGCACTTTCGTTGCTCTGGATAGACATTGAAAGCTCAATCAATTTCTTAGTTATTTCATTTTTCTTTGTTGTACTAATTCTTTTTGAATTTACAGATGCTAAAACAAAAAGAACAGTAACCATTAGGAGAATTAGTATTGTTATTACAACTGCCTGATCCATTTACTTCTTTCTTTTCTTAATTATTACAGTATACAGAATAATCAAAATAGAGGCGAATAAAGATATCGAAATTATCTTACTGATCATTGATATATACATTGGAATTCCATCCTTTATTTCACTTTCAATTAGGGTCTCTTCAGCCTCTCCACTGTTATTTCCGTACTTTAGAGACAAGTAGACTGATGGTGTGGTTATTTTTTCTGTAGGTATGTTTAGTTGAATGAAACTGTTCTGTTTAGGAAGAATAATAGCTGAGTAGTTACTGTTTACAGCATCAATGTACTTTCCAATATCTTTTAAGTTAGACTTGTAGAACTCTAGATTAGAAACAGCAGTGTTTCCTGTATTAGCAACATATACATAAGTTTTTGTATATCTCCTAGTTAAATCATATTTTTCAAAAGTAAGATTAGCAGTAGCAATAGTCTTTTTCTCAACTACTGCTTCATTATCTAATGTGACTACGAAGTCATTTGGAGTAAAGAATGTTAGAGTAGGGGCTAGAGGAGATTTACCTCTTTTTAATATTACAATATGGTCCTGTAGATCTGCGCCAAATAGTGAGTGAGAAGTGTACTCCTCAATGAAAGGATCTACGGTTATCCATTTATTTGTTGTAGAGTCAAAATATTCAACCCAGTAGTGATAGAAGCCATCGGATGTATATCCTGATATATTGGAGACATAACCTAGAACCATTCTACTAGGAATAGAGAATGACCTAAGAAGGGCGATGTAGAAGTCTGCATAATCAATAGGTTGTGCTTTACTCGAGTCTTTTATTAGAGCATTTGCTCCCAATCTTGATAGATTATCGATACCAATTTTACTGTTTTTGTCGTAATCAAGTCTGTAAACGACGTACTGGTAAAGGTATTTGTAAAAAAGCTCTTTCTCTGCTTTCTTAAGTGTGTCTATGTTCGAAAAATCTTCTGTAATACCTAATTTCTTCTCTTGAAGGAAATTTATAACTCGTTTAATCTCTGTTGAGTCCGAAATGCTCCAATACCCGGAGGTTTTAGAGAGGTAAAGTGGTATACCACTGTTATCATCATACGGTTCCTGTTTGATTAGATATCCAGCTATATGACAATCTACAGACTCTCCCTTTGGTACATTATATTTAAGAATGTAGTTTCCTTCCTCATCTATTTGCGATGAGCTTGGAAGAGGTGAGAGAGTTTCCCATACAATACTTTGAGTATATGTGTCTTGTGGTACTATTATTTCAAATGTTTGAGCTTGATTTTCTGTAGTATTTGAAAATACCCTGTTTATACTAAATTTATACTGTACTTTGTTAGAAAAGGACAAGGCAATGTTACTGTGTACAGGTTTTTCTATTGAAACAATATATGTATTACCATCTAAATTTTTTGATTTAAGGGGATCTGATGACCAAGATACTTCTCCCTTCTCTTTAGGATAGAGAATAGTTACTTTTTCTGTAGTAACATCGAGGATTTTAGAAGGGATATTATACGA
>CAZCCQ010000061.1:0-4083 GCA_964497595.1 uncultured Candidatus Saccharibacteria bacterium
AACCTCTCTTTCAAGAATGTATCCTCCATCTCCACAAAATCCTCAGGTGTATCTATTCTCCATTTCTTTTTCTCTTTCCTAATTTTCTTAAAAGAATCGTGTTTTAAACTCATACAATATTATACTTCATACTTAAAAATTAAGTAGACTTGTCTCTAGTTATCTCATACAAAATAGTAGTGGCACAGTTTGCAACATTCAAAGATTCCTTTTTCCCTCTCATAGGTATAAAAATCCTTCTGTCTGTATACCTCAATACCTCATCAGAAATACCCATCTTCTCGTGTCCAAATACAAGTGCCACTTCTTCAGGATATTCAACTTTTTGGAAATCATCAGCATCATCTGTAAGCTCTACCGAATATATTGGAATATCCTGCTCTTTTAACTCCTCTAGAGCCTCTATAGTAGTATCGTAATGTTCTGAAGGAATCATTTCCGTAGCACCAAGTGCAGTCTTATCCAACTTAGGATTATCAATATCAGTAGTCATCCCACAAAGATAGATCTTCTCAACACTCCCTGCTCCATCAGCAGATCGGAAAATACTACCTACATTAAAACACGACCTAATATTATCCAAAACAATATGAATTCTCATATTTTTACTTAAAAAGATTCTCTAAAATATACTGAGTGTTATTATCTTCTTTTAAAAGCTTTTTAGCAAATAGCCTAGCCGATCTGAGTAGTTTAGTATCATAAATATCAGCAACTTTGAAAAGAGGTATACCCGATTGCATTGTACCGTAAACCTCTCCAGGGCCTCTAGATTGCAAATCATATTCAGCAACCTCAAATCCAGAATTATGCTTTGCAAAATAGAGAAGTCTTTCCTCCGCAGGAGAGTTCCTCTCAACAGATGAGCTTGGTATTACAAAACAGTACGACTCTTTATCACTCCTTCCTACTCTTCCTCGTAGTTGGTGAAGTTGTGCTAATCCAAATCTCTCCGCATCCTCTATGACCATTACTGTAGCATCAGGGATATCAATACCAACCTCAATTACGGTGGTAGAAACTAATATATGAATTTTTTTCTTCTTGAAATCATCTAACAATTTGCTTTTTTCCTTTTCTTTCAGCTTCCCGTGCAGATATTTCACATTCAATCCCTTAAATATTTTCTTCAAATTCTCATATTCATTCAAAACAGACTTTTTGTTTGACTTTTCACTTTCCTCTATTAAAGGATATATGACAAATGCTTGATCATTCCTATCACTCTTCTCAATCTTCTCTTTAATCCATTCGAAACACTCAAATCTTTTCTTAGTCGGAGTATAGTATGTTTTTACTTCTAGACGATTTGAAGGTTTCTCCCTGATTTCTGAGACATCTAATCCTCCAAAGAATATCTCAGTTAAGCTTCTTGGAATTGGTGTCGCCGTCATTGTTAAATAGTGTGGGAATATCTCTGTAT
This sequence comes from uncultured Candidatus Saccharibacteria bacterium, assembly GCA_964497595.1. Taxonomy (GTDB): domain Bacteria; phylum Patescibacteriota; class Dojkabacteria; order SC72; family SC72; genus UBA5232. The sequence goes on from CAZCCQ010000061.1 coordinate 1,424, forward strand.
CTTTTTTAAAATAATCTCTCTGCTCAACACCGAATCTGTGCTGTTCATCGATGATTACTAAATTCAAATCTTTAGGCAAGTTTTTGTTAAAGAGAATTGCGTGTGTTCCAATTATTAGTTTGTTATCCATATCAGAGATGTTCTTCTCCGTAGAAATACAAAGCTCAATATCAACATTTAGGTTTTTGTATAATTTCCTGAAGGTCTCGTAATGTTGCTTTGCCAATACAGTTGTAGGTGCTATGAGAATAGAAGAATATTCATTTCTAATACAGTTTAGAATTGCAATTGCTGCAACTACTGTTTTACCACTTCCCACATCTCCATTTAGAAGTCTATTCATAGGTTTAACCTTTTCACTGTCACATAATATCTCCTCTACTGCTTTGTTTTGATCATTTGTAAGTTTGTAAGGCAGAGATTTTATGAATTTATTTAGTTCTTTACTCTGTATCTTCATTTTTTTTGCTTTATGCTTCTTGTCTTTAGCTCTCTCATTTTCAATTTTTATCCCAACTCTTAACATCTCCTCAAAAGCAAGTCTCTTTTTTGCTTCTGTAATATCTTTTTCATCTTTAGGAAAATGAATTTTCTCTATAGCTTTCACCTGTGAAAGTAATTTAGGGAGTGTTACCGGATCTATCAAAATATCAGAAAAATCATCCTTTATTTCAGTAATCTTTCTTCGTAGCATAGCGGAGGTTAATCCCTTTGTCTCTGGATATACCCCTACTATCTTACCAATGTGGACTTGCTTCTCCTTGCTGTGTTTGAATTTTTCAAACTTAGGATTATATATATTCTTTCTTCCAGATTTCTCTGTTATCTTTGCATCAAAAATATATATGTCCCCCTTTTTGAGTGTTTTTTGTAGATAGGCTTGATTGAAATATATTAGACGAAGAGAGCTTGTATCATCCTTAACCTTTACAGTAGTTATCCTTTTTCTAAAGTATGATGTTTTAACATCCTCTATTTCAGCCAGAAATGTTCCTTCACCATTTAGTTTAAATTCATCAATGGAAACTAATTGAGAAGTATCTTGATATCTAAAGGGGATATGAAAGAGTAAATCTCTGAGTGTGTGTATCCCTAAATTTGTGAAAAGTTCAGAGAGTCTAGGTCCTACACCTTTTAATTTGCTGATTTCAGTATTGCCTTTGTTGAGCATCTTAAAGAGAAAGTACACTTAGAAGTATTGGTACTACAATACTTCCTAGAAGTATAAATGCTATTGCGATGTTTATAATTTTGCTGATTGTCTTTTTGGTCTCTTTTCTCATCTTTTATATTGTATCTCTTTTGTTAATACTTTAAAAGAATAGAATTTCAAGTTCATTATTTTTACCTTATTTTTGTAAAAAACTACTCAGATAATATAGATTTAACTTTTTAATGCTTTTGTATAGTATTTGAGAATTTTGTACTTTGTACTAGAGGAATTTGCATATTGAATAGCAGATTCTTTCTGGTAACTTTTGTTTTTGTCTGTTCGTATATCGACGATATCTCCTGTTTTTAGTACTTGACCTAACTTCGCTGGCTTCTCATTAACCTTTGCTGTTTCTGCAGCATTACCGATGCTCGTATGTAGCTTGTAGGCGAAGTCTAGTACTGTATCACCATTATTTAGAGCAATGATCATACCCTTAGGTGTAAATGGGAATGCCTCATCTTCAAAGATATTGCAGAGTATTGGCAAATTTTTTTCTTTTTTTACCCTTAACCTATTATTCTTTATCTGCTTCTGTACATCTTTCACCCAATCGTATTTGTTTGTAATCTTCGCAAACCTAGATTTACTTGCCTTGTATGCAATATGTGAAGCACTTCCAAATGTATTGTTCTCGTACATATCTTCAGTAAGAATCTGTACTTCAATATGTATGTCAGTAATAGCAGGGAATTTGATAGGGAACTGTATTGCTTTGTAACCATTTGGCTTAGGATTGGATATGTAATCGTCAAATCCTTCCTCATCGATTTCTCCTTTGTCCATTAACTTTTCAAGTACCAAAAAGCATTCATCTTCATTTTTTACAATTATTCTAAAAGCAATAAGGTCTTGTAGGCTGTTGATATTTGGATCGATCCACTCTTTTTCGTATTTCTTCAGTTTGTTGTATATACTGTACTTGTTCTTTATCCTACTATCTATCTTTGCTTTATTTGGTAAATTCCTTGTGCACTCCTTAATAATTTCAAAGTACTTCTCTTTAAGCTCTTCTCCTATATTTAACTCTTTCATTTTTTTGCTAATACTTTGGTACTCAGCAGGAAGGTAGTATTCAAATGCTTTCTCCTCTAATTCCTTTTTTGTACTTTGTAAGAAAAGATATTCACAAAGTATTCCGTAGATATTGAGGAATTTATTTAAAGTCTCCTTCATCTTCTCTATTGGGACATTCTCCATTGTATTTATATCTTCAATTCCATCATAGATCTTGAGTATGAGTGGTCTTAAATCTCTGTTGCAATTTAGGATATATTTAATTATGACCTCATTGTTTGTTTCAGTACTATCTGTACCCTTCTTAATATTCCTAATACCTCTCAATATTTCAACTACATCGTTAGAGAATTTAGAAGTTAGTTCTTTTTCTATTTCCTCTGTTAAAACTATCTCGTGGAGTAGAGCAGCTATTGCAGTATTTATATCA
>CAZCCQ010000062.1:0-4030 GCA_964497595.1 uncultured Candidatus Saccharibacteria bacterium
TGTATCCTAACTTTTTGTAATATTCTCTTGTACCAATAGCAGAAATAACTGAAATCTTTTTGAAGTCTTTTTTCTTTGAAATATCCTCAGCTAACTTGATAAGAGATTTCCCTAAACCTAAATGTTGGGACTCTCCCTTATTTTTTCTATCTATACCAACAACTTTTCCATAAATATGAACCTCTCGTATAATCGCACTGTTTTTTAATTCATCTAGCATATGCTCATTACTTCTCTTTTTAAAAGGTAGAGATAGTCTTAAGAATCCACAAATCTTGTCATCTTTCTTAGTTTTGTAAGAGAGAAAAACCTCTACTCCTGTTGTAGTCTTGTACTGGATCTTCTCTAACTTAATATCCTCTTTTCTTACATCTTCACCTCCAATCTCCCTACTTCGAATATCTTGAGGTTTAATACCTTTCTCTTTTAACTTACCCTCTACTATCTGTCTTAAATTTGTCTTCTTGTTGCCTGCCACAATCTCATTTGAAGGAATATCTCGAATAATTCTTGAAAGTCTACAGTATCTAGGAGTCATAGCGATACTTTTGGACAAAACATTCATCAATACTTCCTCAGAGTATGGCTTGTATTTACCTTCTTTGTATAACTCGTATAGTTCTGTATTTGGAATTACTGAAGTAGGATATATTTTAACTTCATCTGGAGAATATGGTGGAGACCACAATTCTTTGTATCCTCTAATATCTTCTCTAGGAGTTGAAAGATAGAGATTTGGCATCCAATGAATATGGATTTTAAACCCAAATAGCCGAAGAAGTTCAAAAGCTCTTTTTGTGTCTTCGTTATCTCTCCCAGTTTCGTTTTCTCTTAAAACTTTGTTTGAAAGAGATTGAACCCCTATTTGTACTTTTGTAACTCCAAGTTTTCTAAAATACATTAGTTCCCCAGCAGATAGAAAGTCAGGCCTAGTTTCAACTACTAGTCCAACATTCCTACAGTAAGCAGTTTCATTCTTTACTTGCTCTTTTTCTAGGTTTTTCCATTCAGTTTTCTCCTCACCATTTTCTCTTGCATCAACATAAGTCTTGCTATTCTTCCTTACTTTGTTTAATGCTCTAAAACATTCCTTTATGAACCAAATTTTGTAATTATTCTCATAGGCAGAAAAAGTTCCTCCTAGAACAATAATCTCAACCTTCTCAATATTATGTCCAATATTCTTTAAAGCAATCAACCTGTTGTATACCTGTGCGTACGGATCAAATTTCATTTTCAATGCTCTTTGTGAACCTGGCTCGGAGGCGATATAGCTTTTAGGCATCTGTCTATCATTAGGACAAAAAATACAATTTCCAGGACAGTAGTACGACTTTGTCATTACCGTAACAACTGCAACGCCAGAGTTTGTCCTAGTTGGCTTTAATCGAATTCTTTTTTCTACTAAATTACCATTCTTAATCTCACCTTTACTTTTTACTTTAAGGAATTCTTTAACTAGCTCATCATTTCTGAATACTCTCCCATTCTTTTTTTTGTATTTTCGAAGAATTTTGTTTAAGGAATCCTCATTCCACTTTTTAGCGTTGGAAATGTCTTTAAAAATTTCTAAAAATGAGTTTTTCTTTTCTGTTATTTCCTTCATATATTTGTTATCCTTGTATTATCTAATATTTTAAGCATTCTTACCATATGAAGAGACCTAAGATGGCTTTAGAAAGAACACTCATTTTGATTAAACCAGATGTATTGCAAAGACAAATAGTTGGGGAAATACTTACTAGATTTGAGAGAAAGGGCTTCAAGTTAATAGCTATGAAGATGTTGAATGCTACTAAAGAACAGGTTGGTGAACATTACGAGGGCAAGGAGTCCTACCTTATTGAGACAGGAGAGAAAGCGAAAAAAGGAGCTATTGTCAGAGGGGAAGATGTGACAAATTGGAATTCTCTTGAGAGGGGTAAAATTATTAGGCAGAGGAATATAGATTATCTTACTTGTGGTCCTATTATTGCTATGGTTTTGGAAGGTTCAGGTGTAGTTTTACAGGTAAGGAAAGTTTTAGGAAGCGCAAGTCCAGCAGATAGTGATATTGGGACAATACGTGATGATTACTCTTTGGATACCTACGCACTAGCTGATTTTGTTTCTCGATCTACGAGAACTATGTTACACGCATCCGATTCTATTGAGAATGCAGAAAGAGAATTGAAGATTTGGTTTAAGGAGAGTGAGTTATGTAACAACTATGAAACAGGTGTGGAGAAAATATTTTACGATGAGGGTTGGGGAAAATCAGCTGGTTAGAGATTGAGTATTTCTTTAATTTCTTTCTCTTTCTTTGGGTTTGTTTTAGGTGCTTTGTCTAAAAATTTCTTTAGTTTTTCAAAATCTGTTTTCATATCTTTTTTAAGATTAGGATTGTAAAGAGCTGCTGCTGGGTGGTACATTGCGAATACAGCAATACCTGAAGGATGAGTAAATGGTTGACCGTGAGAGGCAGTAATTCTTGCACCAGGGACAAATCTTTCTAATGCGTGCCTGCCTAGAGTTACAATAACTTTGGGTTTAATGAACAGCAGTTCTGCATTTAGCCATACCCTACAAGCATCCTTCTCTTCTTCGGCAGGTTCTCTGTTTTCTGGAGGTCGGTATTTAACCACATTGCTAACATACACCTCTTCTCTTTTTAACCCTATTCCTTTTAACAATTCATCTAGGAATTTCCCAGCTGCTCCGACAAACGGTTTCCCTTGCAGATCCTCGTTTTTACCGGGAGCCTCGCCTATGAAGAGTATCCCAGAGGAAGGAAATGCTATCTCGTATACAGGCTGTGTAGCGCTTCCCTTGAGCTTACAGCTATTATGCACAGCGTAGTACTCGTGCAGATCCTTTAAGTTTTCGAAATCTGTTCTCATTCCATTATTATACCACCACCACGCTTAGGGTCAGGCTCGGGTCTGACCCCAGGATTTCGGAATGTTGTTTGCGACCAGCTCTTTGCTTTTGGGGGACAGACCTGTGCCAGACCTATGAGTATGTGCTAAGATAAGGAGATAAGTTAAGCGGTTTGTATATGAAGCTAATAACAGGAGCGAATGGGAGAATTGGTAATGTATTGGTCAAGGAGCTTAACAAAACAGGTGAAAAGGTAAAAGTCTTGCTAAGAGAAGGTTCCGATACAAAATCGTTAGAAGGTTGTAATTGTGAATATGTATATGGTGATATCCTTGATATTGTTTCACTAGCAAAGGCAGTTGAAGGTGTTGATACAATTTTTCATCTTGCTGCACATATCAATATCTCTCAGTATGACGGGAATTTAACTCTTGATACTAATGTAAAAGGTACAAAAAATATTATTGAAATTTGTTTGAAGAATAATATAAATTTGGTGTATACCAGCTCTATTCATTCCCTCTCTGCATCGGAGGGTATCGAGGTGATAGATGAAAGTACTCCATTTTGTGTCGATACGGAGGAAAAAAGAGGAATATATGATTGCTCTAAAGCGTATGCTACTAAATTGGTAATAGATGCTATGGAGAAAGGACTAAATGCAATCATCATATATCCCACAGGAGTTTCTGGACCGTATGATTACAAACCTTCTTTCTTTGGTCAAAGTATAATCCAATTACTCAATGCAGGTCTTAGAACAACTATCGAAGGAGCATATGATTATGTTGATGTCAGAGATTTAATAGTGGGGATTTTAAAAGCATATGAAATGGGAAAGTATGGTGAGCGATATATATTATCAGGAGAGAAATTAACTATGATAGATTTAGTTAAATATTTAAGAGAATTTACACCGGAAAAAGAACCTTCAAAAATCTCAGTAGTTAAATATGGTACCGCCTTGTTTCTTTCTAAAATATCATCCTTTTTCAACAAGAAGTCCATAATGACACCCTATGGAATTATGACTTTACATAGTAATGCTAACATCTCACATAAAAAGGCGACAAATGATTTACGTTTTAATCCAAAAAGTAAGAAAGAAACTGTTAGAGATCAATGGATGTGGTTTAAAGCGAATGGATACATCTGATATGCCTATCCCTTT
>CAZCCQ010000063.1:0-3931 GCA_964497595.1 uncultured Candidatus Saccharibacteria bacterium
AAGGATAATATTAATACATTAAATTAACATATATTAGTGTAAGCTACAAGAAGGGTGAAAATATCAATGGTGAGGCGCCGGAGACTCGAACTCCGCACCAACTGCTTAAAAGGCAGTTGCTCTACCTGATGAGCTAGCGCCCCATAAATAACTCGCCATTATACTATCCATTCACACTTTTTTACAAGGCTTCCCTAATAGGAGCATAACTCCTCCTGTGAATATCACAAATCCCATATCTTGAAATAGCTTCAAGATGTTGTTTAGTACCATACCCCACATGCTTTTCAAAACCATACTCCGGATATTTACTCGCATACTCATTCATAATTCTATCCCTAGTAACCTTTGCAACTATAGAAGCTGCAGATATACTGTAATGATACAGATCTCCATGATTAATACTTAACATCTTCCTATTCTCAAGCAAATACACTGCACCATCTGAAATTACATACTCCACTTCTCTCTTTAGCTTCTTCTCAACCTCAGATACAGCCAAAATCATTGCTTCTTTAACAGCCTCCTTAATACCTATTCTATCAATCTTTTTTGAATCTACAATACCAACACCCCAAGCAGTTGAACAACTTAAAATCTCTTCATACAAATCTTCTCTTTGTCTTTTACTTAACGTCTTACTATCCCTAACTCCATCTAATACCTCAGATTTTGAAAGAATCAACACAGCACCAACTACAACAGGACCAGCTAAAGGACCTCTTCCTGCCTCATCAACTCCGACTACATACTTCAGACCCCTTCTCCATAGTTTCTCTTCTAATTTTGTATCTGGCTTTATCATAGCTATATATGTTAACATATATCTAGAATGAAACTATACAAATCAATTTTTACAACTTTTTTCCTTCTTCTACTTTTACAATTGGTTCCACTTTCTCATACAAAAGCACAAGAATTAGAAGAGCAACCCATTCTCTACCTGGAACAAAATGAAGAGGAAGTTGAAGTTACAGAATCTGAAGAAGAAGAAATATCTACTACTGATACTGTTTCTTTGCAGGAAAATTTAACCATTGCTCCCACCTATTCCTTTACCACTATACTTTTTGCTATACTGATTCCATGTCTATTCTTAGTGTTAGCATATCTAATATTTAAGTTAGTCAAGTTCTAATTTATTTAATTTTTTTACATATTTTAATGGAAGAGAAAAAAACAAATGTAGCTGGAAAAGTTGCAACCGGTTTAACCCTGGGCGCAATATTTGGAGCTATCGCAGGTGTACTCTTTGCACCTAAATCTGGAAAAGAGACAAGGGATGATATTAAGAAATTAGCAGATGAGACCAAAGAAAAGGGTGAGGATCTTTTTGAGAGTGCAAAAAAGGAAGTAGCACTAAAAGTTGAGAATTTGAAAAAAGCTGGTAAGAAAATTAATGGAGAAGATTACAAGAAAATAGTTGATGAGATGGTACAGGGAATGAAAGTTAAAGGGAACGTATCTGGAGAAGCTGCGAAGAAATTAGGAGAGCAGTTAAAGACAGATTGGGAAGAAGTTAAAGATCAGGTTACTGCTTAAAAGATTCTAACAAACAAAAAAAACGAGCTAAAGTAAAAAAACCTTTGTTGTTTTTCTATGGACAAACAAGAAAATATTCAGCCAAGTGATATTCCAGAGGAATCATCGAGTGTTCTTTCACAAGGCGATAGCGATGAATCCATTATGGTTACAAGAAGAGAGTTCCTTAAACTTGCAGCGTTGGCGGTTTTGGGATATGGCGCGAGCCGTATTCTCGGGAACATTCTTCCTACGCAAGAAGTGGATACAACCCAAGAAGCAATTTTAACACCTGAGATTATACATGAGATTCCTGTTTATGGATTAATTGAGCCAATCACAAGTTTCAAACAGGTCAAGAGGTTTTACAAAAGTATTGATGAAGCTCCAAAGATGTCATCAGATGATAAGTATTTAAAGCGAAAAGAAATTCTTGACCCTAAGGAAAGATACTTAGAAATTGCGGTATTAAAATCAGCTTACGATTCTTTCTCAAAGAGAAAATCTGAAACAGGTGTTGATTTCGTAGAATGGATGAAAATGACTACAGATATTATGAATGTTAGCTTTAGAAATTCCAAACCATCATCAGAGTTAAGAGCTGTATTAAAAAGGATTCTTATAATACCTGACACAGTTGCAAGCGATATCTGGGATAAGGATGCTTTCAGTAATGGAAAAGGTTGTAATTTTGACATTACATGGCTTCATAAAACAAAGGACTTCCTTCCATTGGATACTGACAGTAGCTGGGGGATATCTTTAGATTACAGAGTAGATACGAAAGAAAACACCAGCAATATTGGATATGGTGGAGCTTTCTGGTCCTGCACAAACAAAAATAACTGTTTTTCATTTGAATTTCCCCCTGGTGGAACAGACAAAGAAAGAGTCATAGAATACCCAATACAAAATAATTCCCTTAAGAATTCTAGAAATACTTGGTTAGATTGTGGACAAAGTCATGAATTGCTACATTACCTTTTTAACCTTCCAGATGAATATGGATATGATTTACATATTAACAACAGAGCAAAATTAATAATAGCTACTGGAAGTTTTCACGAACCATGGGTAAGCCCCTATCTTTCATTACTCTCAAAAAATCATATCGATAAGAAGTTGAGGGATTTTGAGAGAGAGGGTTACGGTAACGGTTACTCTTTCCATGATATTCCCAGCAATATTACAATATGTTCTTCAGAAAATGCTGAAGTTAAGGACATAAAGGTTGTAAGGATTTCTCCTAAAAATGATGAGAAAAATGTAGAAGAAACACCTAGCGCTTTTGCTGTTGATAAAATGATAAAAGTCTCTAAGGAAAAATTAGTTAGTGATAGAGAATACATTTTACAATTAAATTATCTGGATCAAAACAGAAACCACATTGGCCTATTTGTTCCATACATGCCTTTTACTATGAGTAAAATGAGTGGCTTAGATAATCCCCAATTTCAAATAATTCCTTTTGGGGATGGCGTATACAATTGTGAATTTGAACAGTTGATGTATGTATTGGATGAGTCAGATGTCAATACCAAAATGGAAGAAGTAAGAAAGTTGTATAGTATTAAACCGTTTGCTGCAATGAAGATAACTGGAACAAACGCTTGGTGCATATGGACGCAAAGATTTATCTAGTATTCATAGAAAATAATCTGCTTTTTTAGTAAAATACATATATTGCGAGAGTAGTTCAGTTGGTAGAATGTCTCCTTCCCAAGGAGAAGGTCACGGGTTCGAATCCCGCCTCTCGCTTTTCAAATTTTTACTTGCGAATATTTTACTAAGGTCTTAATATTTAATATTAAAATTAATTTAATATAAATATGGAACAACAAGATAATTCTAAAATTGAACAAAAGAAATTCCTTCTACCTAAAGGACCTACAATAGCAGGAAGTATTACCATTGCTTTTCTTCTTTCCGCCATACTCTTTGGTTTCGCAGGATATTCAATTGCAAAAAAATACACGTCTACTTGTCCACCAGTGACAAAATGTTCTGTTTGTAAAAAATGCGAAGATTGTAAATGCCCAGAGTGCAAAGTAGAAATTGAGCAAGTGAATGAAAGACTTATATACAAGTATTCTTTAAATACTGAGACTGTTGAGTATGAGCCAGATACAACAAAATATGTTGGATTCCAAATCTGCGACTCAAGTATTTCTTCTTGTACAATATATGGGGTTGAATATTCCAAAATTGCAAAAGCGGTGTTAGGGAGTAAATTCCTTCTTGAATTCAATGATTCAAATATTGAAGACTGTGGAGCCGCTGCAGGAACAACCTACTGCACTTTATCTGGTGAATTCCACTTAGAACCGATGTAAAGCCTTGTACATCCTTTAACTATTTGTTACAATCCATGTTACGATTGCTGATGTAGCTCAGTTGGTAGAGCATTCCC
>CAZCCQ010000064.1:0-3930 GCA_964497595.1 uncultured Candidatus Saccharibacteria bacterium
ATAATGGATATGCTTTAAATTAACAAAAATTTTATCATTATGGTCGAAATAATACTAGCTTTAGTAGGAGGAATTTTACTCGGTGTTGGAATTGTATTTTTTCTAAAAAGAGGGCAGAACGATAAGGAGGAGATAAGTCAGACAATAGGGAATAAGTTAAATGAATTACTACCTACAGTCCTTAGTAAAGCTAATGATGATTTGGTTAGAATGGCCAATGAAAAACTATCATCGGAGACAAAGCAAAACAGAATTGATCTTGAAAATAAACGAGAGGAGATTACTAGAATAGTTAAGGATTTAGAGACATATATGAAAGGAGCAGAAAAAGAGAGAATAGATACATACGCTTCCTTGAAAACTTCTGTAGAAGAAAGCAGGAAGATAACAGAACAACTTTCTGTGAGTACTGAAGGACTCAAGAAAGTACTTTCTACAAACAATGTAAGAGGTCAGTTTGGAGAGCAGATTGCAGAAAATCTTCTGAAGATGGTAGGTTTTGTAAAGGGGGTGGATTATGAATTTAACAGAAAACAGAAAGACTCAGAGACTAGGCCGGATTTTGCGGTGTTTCTTCCTGATGGGACTAGGATAAATGTAGATTCTAAATTTCCATATTCTAATCTACAAAAGATGTCAGAGACAGAAGATAAGGGTAGTAAGCTTCAGTACAAGAAAGCATTTGAAGGAGATGTAAAGGCCAAAATTAAACAGGTTACTACTCGTGATTATATTAACCCTACAGACAAGACAGTTGATTTTGTCATTCTTTTTATCCCTAATGAAATGATCTTTTCATACATTTATGACAAGATGACTGATGTAATAGAGGAGGCAATGGCTAGTAGAGTAGTACTTGCTGGACCTTTCAGTTTTACAGCTATCTTAAGAATGGTTAAGCAGTCATATGAAAATTTCAGAGTACAGAAAAATATTTACAACATCATCTCCCACATCAAGGCGTTTGAGAAAGAGTTCGGAATTTTCTCTGATTCTTTTTACAAGATTGGTGAGAGAATAGGTAGTCTTCAAAAACAGTATGATGATGTGAGTAGTACTAGGTTTAAACAGTTAGAAAGAAAAATGGACAAGGTAAGACAAGAGGGAATAGAGAATGTGGAAGAGCAGAAACTAATGTTAGGACTAGAAGAGAAAAAGTAAGAACTTTACTTGCTCGTTTCTTTTGTCTTCTTTCCCCAAGCGAGCAGTCCCCACAGTATGAAGTATCCTAATGGTACGAGTACAAATAAACCAAATAGCTTATCATACCCTCTTTTTTCACATACATTCATAGTTGCAATTATAGAGAGTATTCCGATTGCAAAAGCTCCAATTATGGGAACAAGCATTAGTAATATTAACCAAGGATTCTGATCTCCCATTTTAAACAGAAGAAGTATATTTAGAACAGGAATCCAAGCATACCAAGCAATATCTTTAAATCCAGTTTGCTTGGCAACCATAGAGAGAGTTATAGCTCCAAATACATATGTACCGATGATGAGAAATAGATAAACTACTAAGAATGTGCCTGCAAAAATCAAACTAAACAATTCCTCAGCTCCACTAGTTGTACTGTTATCATAAAAATCTCCTGATGTTGGATAGTAGGATGGAGTATCCGTTATTTCGTAATCATAAATATTCTCATTTGATGTGTAGGCAGAAGTTATACCTCCAGTGAGAAAAAGAAGAAATGCAACTAAAAGTAGAGTTAAGAACGGCTTAGTGAGACTTCTCATTTTAGAACCTTATTAAGTTTAATATATTGAATTGTCACATATTTGAAATGGTATATCAATATGTGGTAATTTATCTTAATGAAAACTGCTCACTTTGAAATAATCCTTGGAGGAAAACCTGTACTTCTTTCTTCACCACACAGTTTTGTGTATAGAAGGCCTAAATTGAGTATGGGATATAGTCAACCAGAATCATATACTAACGAGATTGTTAAAGCCGTATGCGAGAAAACAGGAGCTTGGGGTATAGTTCTGATCGACAATATTGAGTATGACCCAAACTACAGTAAAGAAAAAGGGAATCTCTACAAACAAGAAGTTAGAAAATTGGTAAAGGAGAATTCAATTACTCAGTTTCTTGATATCCACGGTTTAAGAAGTGATATGGGCTATGATTTAGGAATATACTATGCAACTAGATTTACAAGGTCTAAGGATTTTGCAGATATTGTAAAAGAGGAGGTAGAACAAGATGAACTGTCGGGGATAAGTGTGGCACAGCTTCGTTTTTTAGAAGATGACCAAGAAACTCTAGGTGAATTCTGTGCAAAGGAGTTAAGAATTCCGTCTATTCAAATTGAAATAGCAAGCTATATTAGGGAGGAGAAAAGTTTGAGAGAAAGTTTCGTTGAGAATCTGTCGGAGATAATAAATAAGAGGTTTGTATAAAAATATTATCGGTTAATTAAGTATTTTCTTTCCCTTTTTGACTAGGTTCTTCTTCTTTGTTATGCTTAAATACAAGCTAATTTTTTACTATCCCATATAAAATAAATGAAAAAAGATGAGAAAAAAGTAGAGAGTACTGTTGAATCTCCTAGAAAAAAAGCGATAGAGATAGCTGTTGCGCAAATTGAGAAACAGTTTGGAAGAGGTTCAATTATGAAATTGGGAGATCAGAAGAAAATAGATATAGATGTAATCCCAACGGGAGCTCTTTCACTAGATCTTGCTTTAGGAGTAGGCGGTATTCCAAAAGGTAGGATAATAGAAATATACGGACCAGAGTCATCTGGAAAGACCACATTAGCTTTACATATACTCACCGAGGCACAAAGAATGGGGGAGGCTGTAGCTTTCATAGATGCTGAACACGCTTTTGATCCTGTATACGCTAGAAATATTGGTCTTGATATTGATAACTTGTATATTTCACAACCAGATTTTGGGGAACAGGCATTAGAGATTTTAGAGACATTGGTAAGGTCTTCTGCATTTGGAGTAATCGTAGTGGACTCTGTAGCAGCACTAACACCAAGGGCAGAGATAGAGGGTGAGATGGGGGATAGTCATATGGGACTTCAGGCAAGGTTGATGTCTCAGGCATTAAGGAAAATAACAGCCATTGCGAGCAAAACAGGAACAACCATTATCTTCTTAAATCAGTTGAGAATGAAGATAGGGATAATGTTTGGTAATCCAGAGACTACAACAGGTGGTAATGCCTTGAAATTCTATGCTTCCATTCGTATGGATATTAGACAGAAAGACAAGATTCTTAAAGATGGAGTTGTAATTGGTCACTCAAGAAAGGTGAAAGTAGTTAAGAATAAAGTAGCACCTCCATTCAAAGAGGCTACATTTAATATGATATATCCAAAGGGTATAGATAAGGAGAGTAGTGTTCTTGATGCTGCACTAGAGTCAGGAATCGTAGAGAAATCAGGAACTTGGTTTAAGTATGGAAGTCAGCAATTAGCACAAGGAAGAGAAGCTACAGCAGACCTCTTGAGAGAAGATAAAAAATTAAGAGACAAGATAGTCAAAGAAGTTAAAGCAAAAATGAAATGAAGATAACGAAGCTTTCTATTCAAGAAAGAAATGCTGAAAGAGTTAATATGTTTGTTGATGACGAGTTTTTTTGTAGTCTTTCAATAAATACGGTTGCTAAATATGGACTTTATATCCAGAAAGATATAACAGAAGAGCTATTAGACGAAGTTCTAACATATGATTTGCAAGAGAGAGCATTCAACAGAGCAATTGGATATCTAGGAAAAAGTCTAAAGACAAAAAGGCAGCTGTCTATTTACTTGAAGAACCTTCTTTTTAAAAAGAAAAAGATTTGGTATACAGAGTTAGATAAAGAAGCGAGTGAAAAAATTGTTGATAAGGTATTAGATAAGTTAGAGAAGTATTCATATTTAAATGATGAAGAGTATGCAGAGCAGTTCATACTATCAAGGAT
>CAZCCQ010000065.1:0-3839 GCA_964497595.1 uncultured Candidatus Saccharibacteria bacterium
GATAATATTTATATAGCTAAGTTTCTTTCACAATTGACGATACAAGTATAGCCATTGATAGACTCCCCACCACAAGACAAAGCAAATAAAACAGCTGACCTAATATCCAGTCTGGGAGAATTGGTTTTAAAAGAAAAAAGAATATGGATCTAAATATATCTGCTTGTTCAGTATCTGATGGAACCCCTAGCACCCTATACCCCCTCCAAGCAGGTGATTCTAAGTATCTTTGTATTGATAACCAGGGGTTCAATTCTGGTGAATAATTATCATTAGATAGTAGATAGTATCCCCACCTAATAGATATGATACAGATAATTAGTAACAAGAGAACTAGTAATATTTGACCGTATTTTTGTCTAAATATATACCATAGCTTCTTAAAGACATCTTTCATACTTCAATATATCAGATTTAATTCCTTTTCTAAATAGAATTTACTTGACATTATCTCATTAAAATTATAACTTAGATATAGGAATCTGCCTTAAAGTTTTTCAGAAAATAGGCAAAGATAATATGAGTTTTTAACAATAATGAATGACGAGAAATCCGCAGAACCAAAAGAACCTAGCCAAGTTGTAGCTAAAGAAGAGAAACCAGAGGAAGAGAACACTATTGCAATTCCTACGCCTGAGCCACAAGTTGTTAGTACAACTCCTGAAACTGAGACAAAAGAAATAACTACCTCCCCAGAAAACAGAAAAGATGTACCTATTTCAGATCTTCATCAAGAAGCACTCAAGAAAAATGAGGAACTAAATAAAGATTTCAAGGAGAATACTTCTATCTCAAAAGAAGGTTCAGATTCTTTGAATCGTATGGATTTAATAAGAAAATTACTTAAAGAAAACAATGAACTGAGATTACGAATTGACCGATTAACCAAGTTGATACCTTATGATGATCCAGAAAAGTTACAAAAGGCACTAGATCCAAATAAAAAACTAAACCCTATAGAAGAAGTACAAAAAACTCTCGCACAACAAGAATCTGATAGACAGAAAAAATTTGCTCAGGAAGTAGAAGAGGCAAGGATAAAACATGATCCTTTGTATAAAAAAGATTCAGAGGCAGCAGTATTACCTGAAGACAATAAAAAAGACTCAGAGGCAGCAGTATTACCCGAAGACAATAAAAAACCAGAAGATTTAGCTAGAAAGGAAAGAAATAATAAAAGACTTGCTATGGTAGCAGGAATTGTAACAGGAGGAGCCGTTGGTTTAGCAGGAGGAGCAGCAGTTATTCCAACAGCTTTAGTAGTGACTGGTATTGGAGGCTTAGGAAGTCTAGGTTTAAATAAATATGCCGACTGGAAAGAAGGCAGAATAGATCGAAGATTAAAAATTGAAACTAACCCAGAAGAGAGAACAAGACTTGAAAAAACCAAACAAGATATGCAAAAGATTAGAAAATATTCAGATCGAGCAAGGCAGTTCTTTATTGGAGGGGGTATTGGACTAGCAGCAGCAGGATTATTTACTAATTTCTTTTGGGGAGGACAAGGCGCGATAGAACATTTCTCTTCTCAAGCAACAACTATTGATCCTACTTCTACAGTAGCGAGTGCATCACCAGCAGATACCATCCAGTCTCAGCCAACAACAACTACTGTAGACACAACCACACCGAACATAGATACGACAACTACTGCTAGTGCAGAAGCTATAAATACTGACACTAGCGTATTAGTAAGAAATGGACACGTAGATCTTCCAGGAAGTGCTTGGAATCAAAATCTTGCTGGGCATTCAACAGGTAATCTCCCAGGAGGAGCAGAAAACTTCTCTAACTATACTGGAGGATGGCACGAAATGGCACCTAGAATGTTAGAAAATGACTTAATACAAAATGGCCTTTCAAGACCTCAACTATTAGAGAAGTTAGGAACTGAGGGTACACATAGGTTACTAAATGCATATTTATCTCAGATACAAGCAGGAACAGCAAACCCAGACTTAATAACAACGCTACAGGGAATGAATACTCAAGGAGCTCAAGAACTTATACAAATAATAAATTCATAATTTAATTTAAGAAGTAAAAGGAAATGGATCTTAAAATAGAATTAGAAAACTTAAAAAAAGAATTAGCTGTACTTGGGTTTGATGAAGTAAAAATAAATGAACTACTAGAGTTAGCATCACAAGAGGCTGTAGACAGGGCTATTGAAGAAACAGAGGAGAAACTAGATGATGTTCAGATAGAGCAACTGGCAAACAAAATGCAAAAAGAACCCCAGACAAAAGAAGAAGCAACTATAATATTAAACAATATATTTGAAGCTATATATGGCCAAGATGCAGAAAACAAAAAGCTAGAATTTGTGAACGATTACCTCAAAGAAACAATTGAAATGACTAAACAATCAAAAGATCTTTTAACCAGATATCAACAAGGAGATCCCACCGCAGTAGCAACAATTGAAGCCAATAAAGATAACCCAGATGTACTCGAACTACAAAAGGAACTTGAGAATAGCACACAAACAACATCAAACACTACTTCAATGGATGATGCTGCTTCACCGTTTCCTCAGCAAACTTCTCACTAGCGTGTACATACTTTGTGGTCGTATTCAAGCTAGAATGTCCTAATAATACCTGTAGAGCAACAGGACTAGCTCCCTGTTCCGCAAGATATGTCGCAAAACCGTGTCTAAGACTATGCGCAGAAGTTGGTATCTGAATCCCAAGCTTCCTTCTGTACTCTACAATCTTCTCTTGAAAATAATTTGTAGATAATCTGTCCGAATGTTTCCCATCTCTACCACCAGAGAAAGGTATAAAGAGGGCAGGGGAGTCGAACTTCTCTAAATACCCATTCTCCCTATACTTCTCAATAATTTGAATATATTTCTTACTATTATCAAATATCTCTAAATTTAAATCCGAAATTTCCTCATTCTCAGCATTCTGTGGAACAGTTTCACGCCCGTCCATAAAAATCTCAATATCATCTCCCCCAGAAATAACTTCTTCCTTCTTTTTCTTCTCGGTAAAAGCATATCTTAGCCTAATCTTCAGATAGTTATTTAACCATCTCAGACTTCTCTCTGTCATAAATATAGATCTTTCTTTCTGACCTTTACCTAAAATATACATCTTACCTTCACTATTTATATCCTTCAAATCAATACCCATCAACTCTGAAATACGCATACCTGTTGCAAACAACATCTCTAACATACATCTATTTCGCAACGCTACCTTCTCATCTTTCTCAAACTCCATTGGTGACTCAATCAACTTTATCAACTCCTCAATACCTGCAACCTTCTTAACACGCTTCTCAGCCTTCATCATATCGATAGCATCTGGTGGCAACGGTATTTCTAAATTCCATTCAATTCTAAATTTCAAATACGACCTCAAAGCAGACAGCATTCTGTTAATACTGTTTGGATCCAAACCCTCATTTTTACTTCTTGATCGTCTCGAAGGATGAACACTCAGTCCAAGACTCCCATACACCTTCTTGTATATACCAAAAAGAAATCCTCCCTCAAAACCAGGTCTGTCTACACTGTCCGAATCTTTCATAGGCCTTAGAGAGCCTCTAGGAGCCTCTCCATTGTTTAATCCCATTTTACCAACACTTTTAGCGTATTCCTCTCTAATTTTATCTAAATCTTTAAGGTGTTGACCTGCAATTAAGTATCCCTTGAACCCACTTATATCCTTTTTCTGAATTTTCATAAAAGGAATATCTCTAAAGTGTATGAAAACTGCAAAGATACATAAGTCTCTAGCGTAATTAAGAATTGTCTGAGGACTATAATTATTGTTCTGTAGAGATATCAAGAAGTCATCTTGATCGTCTAACTTTGGTATTTTCAT
>CAZCCQ010000066.1:0-3623 GCA_964497595.1 uncultured Candidatus Saccharibacteria bacterium
TTTTATGATAGAATATCAATCAGTTTTAAACCTTCTGTTTGGGGAAGTTATCTAATATATTATTTACAAAACTATGTACAAAGAGAGTACAGATTTTGAAGATGATCGAGAGATTAAAGATACTCGAGAACTGTTTAAAGCGGTTCATATAAATGATCTGAATGATGAGAAAAATGTTTTAGTACAAGAAATTCTTAACGAAGACTATTTCTCAGAAGTATTAGAGCAAGATGAAGAGTTCACAGTAAGTGAAATGAAGAGCCAATACACTGCTGTTAAAAGGGCTGCTGGAGATTACAAAACGATTTTCCCAATATCTGCCGTAATAGAGGGGGATAACACTTTTGTGGGGTTGTATAGAATTATTGATGGGACTTTAATAGGTGGCGGTAATTACAGAGATTTCTTCTCAGCTAGAGCATTTGTAGCTATATCTGGGAAAAGACAAGACTTAGAATACTTTGATGTTCTGGTAGGGCCGTATGAAGAATCTATGAAACCTAGAGTAGACTTGTCTTTTAAAAATTCAAAAGGTAAAAAAGCAATTCCCATATCATCGGAAATAGTTGCTGATATCCAGAAATTTGATAAAAATCCTAGAAATCCTGAGAATCAAAAGGTGTTTGTTTCTGCTACAAAGAGTGTGGTTGGGAAATAACTAACTAAAATATGATATAATGCAAAACACTTTGATCCAGCAATCACTGGGGAGTGATGGAAAGAAAGCTTTATGCAAGTAGACTCCAACGACTAATCTTCGTAAAAGATTCGACCATAAGGATGTATACCTGTTGGTTAGTGAGGGAATTCTAGAAATAGAATTCTGAAGAAGGGTGGTAACGCGAGATTTCGCCCCTTTGCAGATGTGAATACAATTTCATATCTGTGAGGGGGCTTTTTTGTTAAATTAAATATATACAACAATGGCTGCTAAAGAAAAATTGCAATCGGTAAATATAAACACTGATTTTGTTCAGATGGAGAAAGATGTAATGAAGTTTTGGGAGAAGAAAGATATTGTAAAGAAATATCTACAGAAGAACAAAGGAGCTAAAAAGAATTTCTCTTTCATAGATGGACCAATTACTGCAAATAATCCTATGGGAGTACATCACGCTTGGGGAAGAACCTGCAAAGATATCATTCAGAGATTTAAGAATATGCAAGGTTATGAGCAAAGGTTTCAGAATGGATTTGACTGTCAAGGTTTATGGGTAGAGGTGGGTGTAGAAAAGGAGTTAGGGTTTAACAGTAAGAAAGACATATTGGGGTATGGATTAGATAATTTTACTAATGCTTGTGTATCTAGGGTAAAGAAGTATGCGGGAGTTCAAACAGAGCAGTCTAAAAGATTGGGTATGTTTATGGACTGGGAGAACAGCTACTATACTATGTCCAGAGAGAACAATCTGTATATTTGGAATTTCCTTAAAGTTTGTAACGAAAAAGGATTACTTTACAAAAACGAATCATCTACTACTTGGTGTCCAAGATGTGAGACAGGTCTTTCTCAGCACGAGTTAGCGGATGGATATGAGATTATTAGAGATATTTCAGTATATGTGTTCTTCAAGCTAAAAAAGAGAGAGGATGAGTATGTTTTGGCTTGGACTACAACTCCCTGGACTCTTAGTGCAAATGTCCTTCTAGCAGTAAATCCAACTCTTAATTATGTAAAAGCAAAGATTGATAAAAAGACAGTGTATTTAGGTGAGGATTCTGCAAAGAGGTTAAATATCAAAGAGTACGAAGAGATTGATATCAAAGAATTGGTAGGCTTAGAGTATGAATCTTTGTTTGATATCCCAGCACAGAAAGGAGTTAAACACAGTATAGTCGAGTGGGATTTAGTAGACTCAGAAAGCGGTTCCGAAATAGTGCATATAGCTCCAGGCTGTGGGCAGGAAGACTTCGAGTTAGGAAAAGAATTAGATGCCGCAGTTCTTTCACCACTAGATTCTACCGGTACATTTATGGAGGGATATGGAAACTTAGTTGGTAAGTATGCACACAGTGTCGCAGATGAGGTTGTTGAAGATTTGAAAAAGAGAGATTTACTCTTCAAGACAGAGGAGTACGAGCATAGCTATCCCCACTGTTGGAGATGTAAAACTAAATGTTTGTTTAGATTGGAAGATAACTGGTATTTAGATGTATTAAAAGTCAAGGATGATCTTAAAAAGGCAAATGAAACTGTGAAGTGGATACCAGAGTATGCAGGTAAAAGAATGAACGGTTGGTTGGAAAGTATGGGTAACTGGATGATTAGTAGAAAAAGATTCTATGGACTTGCACTTCCATTCTACGAATGTAGTAAGTGTGGTAATTTACACATTGTTGGCAGCCTTGAGGAATTAAAAGAGTTGGCAGTAAAGCCTGAGCTAGTAGACAATTTAGAGAGTATTCACAGACCTTGGATAGATGAAATTGAGATAAAATGTCCTAAATGTAAGGAGAATGTAAAAAGAATAAGTGATGTAGGTGATTGTTGGTTAGATGCAGGTGTTGTTCCATTCTCTACTCTGAAGTATCTAGATGAGAAGAAGTATTGGGAGAAGTGGTATCCAGCAGATTTCATAACCGAAATGATTGAGCAGGTTAGATTATGGTTCTACTCTATGCTTGTATTTGGGGTTGTATTAGAGAACAAAGCTCCTTATTCAGAAGTATTAGCAACAGGTGAGCTAAGAGATGAGAACAATGAAAGAATGAGTAAGACTAAACCTAACTATGTTAAGTTTGATGATGCAGCAGACAAGGTTGGTTCAGATATACTAAGATGGAATTTCTCAACAGCTTCAACAGCTTCTAATATGAGGTTTGGCTGGTCTACACTCGAGGAAACAAGAAGAAGATTCTACTTACAATTGTGGAATTCATATAATTACTTTGTAACTTATGCTCAATTAAATAATTGGGATTACAAGAAATATGATGTCAAAAAAGCAACTCACTTAATGGACAGATGGGTAGTAGCCAAGAGTAAAGAGCTTAATATTGAAGTAGAGAAAGCTCTTGAGAGATACGACATAGCTTTAGCTGCAAGAGATATTGAAGAGTATGTTAAAGATTTATCACAATGGTATATCAGAAGATCTAGAAATAGATTTAAGAATGGAGATAGTGATGCGATAGGGACTTTGCATTACTGCTTAGTAATGTTGACAAAGCTACTAGCACCATTTGTTCCTTTTATATCAGAAGAGATATATCAGAATTTAGTAGTAAACTTAGGAGCAGAGGGTAAAAAGGAGTCAGTACACTTAGAAGATTATCCAGAGGTAAAAGAGAGTGATATAGACAGGAGAGTTATAGAGGATATGCGTATGGTTCGAGATATAGCTTCTAGTGGATTAAAGATTCGGGAAAGCGTAAAAATGAATCTACGACAACCTCTCTGTATGGCGTATGTCAATGTGAAAGATGAAGAACTTAGAGATATTATTAAAGAAGAGGTAAATGTAAAGAGTATTGAGTATGCAGAAAAACCCCTAAAGGGAGAGCATATACATACTGAGGGTACTGATAGTATGTTTATTACAATCGATTGTGAACTAACAGATGAACTTCGAAAAGAGGCATTAATAAATGAATTTTTGAGAAGGTATAGAGATGTAAGAAAG
>CAZCCQ010000067.1:0-3514 GCA_964497595.1 uncultured Candidatus Saccharibacteria bacterium
ACCATGATACATTGTTAGCTTTTAATCCCTCTATCGTATTTATACTCTCTATGAATGTTTTAGCTGTATATGCCTCATTCTGTCCATGGACTCCTACTAGATTCCAACCTGAAGAGAAGGCAATGGGTACTGCACTTTCTATATTGTAGCCAGGGATTGAGATTGTACAATCTTGCTCTGCGATGACAACATATCCCTTTCCAAAGACAAGATCAAATGGTACACCTTTTGTTTCATTTGTTTCAATATCATATGTTACTCCACCATTCCACTGGCCAGCTGCGAAATACGAAATCCTTGAGACATTGAAATCACTTTCATTCACCAATTTCAAAAATTCCGAAGAATTCATCTTTTTTTCTTCATTTGCAGCAGAAGGCAAGAAGTTAAACGAAATGATATTTATTCCTCTCTTAAGAGAAATTTTCTTTGCTGTTGTCTCTTGAGAAACTGAAAGGACTACGGAAGTTTGTGTTATTAATATATCCTCATTTTCCTTTGGATTTTGAGGATCAGTTGGAGACTGATAGCCCTCCACTCCATCACGATTTTCGAAGAACAGATACTTTTTGTTCTCTCCACCAAGAAGTGATAATTCTGCTTCACTCTTTGAGAATTTTACTGTATAGATTCCTGCTTCTGGTAAATACAGTACTGTATCATTGCTTTCCCCCTCAGCCATTGCAGTAAAACTTAATTTCCCCCATGATTCAAAACCTTTTTGAGACATTGGCAACCCTGAGCATTCACTAATATCAAGAAATGTAGATTTCTCTCCCTCCTGTTCTTTTAAGCTTAGTAATTCCATACAACTATTTACCGTAGTAAACTGCTTATTTTTGACTATGTTATCGCCATTTTTCGAGTAAGGACAACACAAATAGTTTGTTCCCTCATAATTGACATGCCCTACCTTCTCGAAAAAAACCCCTAAATCAATTACACCAACTACAAACGAATCACGGTCTTTGATTATTTGTTTTCTTGATTTCTCACAATTACCAAAAGAAGTATAAGCATTTATATTGAGAGGACCACAAGGGTAACAACTTTTTGAGAGATTAAGATAATTAAATGTGTAATAACCGGCTTTGCCACCACACGAAGGATCGTTTAAGTAATAATTATTTCCCTTACAATTCGTCGCCGATGTATTCGTCGCAGCTATACAAGTTCCATCTGCAAGCGCACCAAGACCTCCAGACCAAAAATAACACTGAGAGGTGGCTGGGGGAGGAGTGGGTGTAGTGGGATGCTCTCCAAGACAAGCTTCATTTGAAGAGTAATAGTAATCGGATACCCTCAGCTTTTTGCAACTGTCACAATCTGAAGTCTGCACACAAGAATCACCATTAAAGATTGTACAAGGGCATGTATATAATTTCTCATTCAAAGAATCGCATTTTGTTTGAGAATAGCACCATCCTGTACAATCCTCTATTTTACAAGAGGAATCACTTTGACATTTGCCTGTACTCTCAACAAATCTATAGGTTCCCCAATCTGCAGGACAAGTGGCTGCTTTTTTCTCACATTTTTTTCCACACGTTACTGATGAAGATTTGGCAAAAGCATTAGTACAAGCACAAGTATCTCTATTACATACGGTTGTAAAATCTGAAATTGTAGAAGCTCCCGTATTTGCACAGGCATGAGTAATTAAGGCCTTACAAACACTTTCGGTATAACAAAGGGGAGTACATTGTTCTTTATTACACTGAGAAGTGAGATTCTCACACTCAGTATCACCTGTTGTAACCCTCCAAGTGCCCCAATTTGCAGAACATGTGGTTGTCTTTCTTTTGCATGAACTCCCACACGAGACATCGTTTTTATCACTATCTGTATGAGTACAACTACAATTTGTAAATTTACATACTGAAAACAAATCGGCAAGAGACCCTTTACCGCTAGTGCAAGTTGTTTCATTTTTCTCACATTTATTCCCACACTTTATTGATGTAGATTTTGCAAGAGAATTTGTGCAAGTACAAGTATTCTGATGACAAACTGTCGTAAAATCACTTATGATTGGAGAACCATAAATCGGGCAAGTTGGAGCTGTAGGTGCAGGTGGCTCTGGAGCAGGAGGATTACAATTTTCACCTGGACATGTACATGGTTTTGAGGAGCAACCAGAGGAAACCTTCTCCCACCCACATACTTCACTACCTCTTGTCCATTTCCTATAACACTGATCGCCACAATACTCTTTTCTTCCGTAGATTCCTGTTGCAACACAACCGGCATCATAAGCTTCATTTTTATAAATTAGTTTTGATATTAAATTACTAGTCAAACCAACTTTCTCCACTTGAAGATTCTCCTCAGCGTTCCCTGGTAATCTGAGAGGAAAAACTACCTTTCCATATTCAAACTCCTGGAAGACAAATGAATTATGGTTCTTTGATTGTGGCATAAAAATCATGGTCTTACCATCAATATTTGCTGGCTTTCCTTCTATATCTCTCAAGTTAGAAAGATCAATACTCCAGCCTCCATCATTATTCGCAACTGAAGACAATGTGGGGAAACTTACTCCGTCAGAATCTTCTATAGAAAGAAAAACCATTGAATCATAGTCTTTCTCATAAGAATAGAACCCATCGGATGTCTTATACACCGTTTCTGTTGTCCCATATGCTGGATTTGGTGCTAATACCTCATTAAATAAGGGGCTCGTTTTTGTCGAGAATTCATCTAACCCTTCTATCTCGCCAACAACAAATTCGCCTGAATTCTTTGCATAACTGATTAACCCATCCCCTACCCTAAAAAAATATTCTTTTTCTGCATCTAGGTTCTGAACTGTTACATGATGAGTGTAGTACTTACCATACTTCCATACCTTGATATCATTACAATCAAATCTGCTAGCATCTATAGTGAAATTCTCATCTTTGTTCTTTGAAGCTTCCTCATTAAACTTACTAACACACTCACCTTGTGCGTCTGCATAGTCCCTGTCATCAACTGCTTTCTTCTTACCTAGCCAAGCCAAAGGACCAGGTAAAAAGGAATTCTTTTCACCAAAGTAAACAATCCCTGGCATAGGAGAATCAGTAACCCAAGAAACTGTAAATGCGCTATCGGTTACATTTGTAACCCTTACCTTGTACGGTCTAAATTTAATCCCTTTGTATACTGTTAACCCAAGAACACCTAGAAGAAACAGGCCTGTTAAGACAAGAACTCCCTTCGCTAGAGTTCTTAAAATCTTTGTTTTTTGTAAATTCATATACCAAAAGGTAAGTTTATATACATATATAAAACAAAATATCTCATTACATGTCAAGGGATAATGCCATTCCTTATCCTCTGCAATTCAGTATTTAGACAAAGATAAAAAATTAATATCTAAACAATATCTCCCAAATCAACCAATAGTAGGATATAATCAGATATGCTAAAATTCTTTGTTAAACACAAACTTTCGATAGATGACATAACTCATCTCTCTGATTCAGATAGCAGAAACATCCTTGAGAGAGATACTCTCCACATTGAAGACTAC
>CAZCCQ010000068.1:0-3405 GCA_964497595.1 uncultured Candidatus Saccharibacteria bacterium
ATAAGATAAGCCATCTTTATATTTTTCTATAAGCTCTTTGCTTACATACTTTACAAAACAGCTAATCTCCCAGCAATATTTCTAACTTCTATGGGAATAATACAGTTTATTACAGCAACCATAGGTGCAACAATTGCAACTCTTGTTATTAAAAATACAACTACTAGTAAGTAAAGTAGTATAATCAGATATATAAATTGTTTGAAATAGATATATGTATTTTGATTCTTCATATATGTGGTTTGCACTTCCAGGGCTTCTTTTAACAATGTTAGCTCAGTTCTATGTCACTTCTACATACTCAAAATACTCTAAAATTAGTGCTGGAAAGGATGGCAATGGGTTCTCTGCAGCAGAAGATATTAAGAATGGAGAGAATTTCCCGGTTAAAATACAAGCAAACGAAAAACCTCTTGGAGATTACTTTAATCCTATTACAAATACAGTTTCTCTCTCCTCCGAGAATGTATCAACAGGATCTGTTGCAAATATCGCTGTAGTAGCTCACGAAATGGGACACGTGCAACAGAAGTTTACATCTTCATTCATATACAATTTTAGGAAGGTTCTCGTACCTGTCACAAATATTGGAACACAGATAGGGTATGTACTCTTCTTCTTAGGACTTGCACTTTCTATGCTTCAGCTCTCACAATTAGGTGTTATACTTTTCTCCACAAGTGTTCTTTTCTCTTTAATCACCGTACCTGTAGAATTGGATGCTAGCAACAGAGGTATGAAATTCATACAGAAATATGATCTGATTTCTGAGAACAACAGAAAAGGTGCTAGGAGAGTATTAACAGCAGCTGCTTTAACATATTTTGCGGGACTGCTTACTTCAATACTAAATCTACTGTATTATGTGAATATTTTAAGAAGAAGAAATTAAATTCCATTCTTACCAATTTTCTTTTTTGATTGTTTCTTCTTTCCCTTCTTTGTAATTACAATATCACCATTCTCATCCGTTGTTAGATCAAAATCTTCTGTAGCTATATTTTTTCTGTAATCAATGTGTAATCCCATATTCTTTTACTACAAACAGTATGAATTTAATTAAGGCCTTTCTAACTATACTAATTTAGCATATTGACCAAAATATATAAACCTGTAATATATAGATTAGGGCTATTTAATTTAAAAGCGTATGGGTAACCAAAAAGTTACTACGAGGTGGAAGTTATCGATAATCAGCGGGTACTTCCAGGCCATATTGTTGACCTAAAGATTACTACAAAACAACAAAAAGTAATCAACAATCCCTAAATTTAATTTTAGCCAACATAACTATGTGTGGAATATTCGGCTACTCCGGAAATAAGGAGTGCAATGATTTAATTTTCCAAGGGCTCAAAAGACTTGAGTACAGAGGCTATGATTCGTGGGGAATTGCAGTACTAAACAACAACAAAATTTATCAGTACAAAAATATTGGGGAGATTAATAAAGACGTAAAATTAGCGAAATTACCAAAAGGAAATATTGGGATAGGGCATACAAGATGGGCTACGCATGGAGGAGTTACAATAACTAATGCCCACCCTCATGTATCTACAAAAAGGGATTTCACCCTTGTTCAAAATGGTATCGTTGAAAATTTTGATGAATTAAAAAAGGATTTACTTAAAAGAAAAGTAAAATTTCTTTCACAAACAGATACAGAAGTTATTGTAAAACTCATAGAAAAAGAGATGGGAAGAAACAAATCTCTAAGGGAATCTTTGATAACAGTATTTAAGAAGTTAAAAGGTAGAAATACAATAGCGATATTAAGTAATATAGATGGGAAAATATATGCCATAAGAAATGGCTCACCACTAGTATTAGGGATAGCAGATGATGGGGTATATCTAGCATCAGACACACTTTCATTTTCTTTGGCAACAAATAGGGCAGTACTACTAGATGATTACGATATAGTGGAAATTGATGGGAAAAATATCAAAATTTCCAATATCCTGACTAAGAAAGCGAAGAGAGTTCAGATAAAAGAATTGAAGCATCAATTTAGCAATATCGAAAAAGGGAAATTTCCTCATTTTATGCTAAAAGAAATAGTTGACCAAAAAGATACTATTCTTCTCGCTACTGATTACACTGAGAAAGAATTAAAAAAGCTTGTGCAGCAAATTAAAAAATCTAAAAGAGTTTATACAATAGGTGCAGGGACAGCAGGTTTCGCTGCAGCCCAAGTAGCCTATTATTTAAGAACAATTGCAGGGATAGATGCTCAAGAGATTAAAAGTTATGAATTTAGATCATACCTTCCACTCATTAGGCGGGGAGATTTTGTAATTGCCTTCTCCCAAAGTGGAGAAACAGCGGATACAATAGAGGCTGTCGAGATAATGAAAAGGAAAGGTTGTAAAATAGCCAGTTTAGTTAATATGTACGGTACAACTCTTAGTAGAATCTCAGATTATGAATTCTATACCAACTCTGGTCCAGAAATATGTGTTGCATCAACAAAGGTATTTACTGCACAGTGTGTGTGGGGCTATCTTTTAGCTATGACTATCGCAAAAAAGTATAGTGAGGCAAAAAAGAATTTAAAGAAATTAGGAAGAGATATTCAATCTTTATTCAATAAAGAAACATTTACCAAGGTTAAAAATATTATTAAACATATGGTGAAAAAAGAGCATGCATTTATATTAGGTAAGGGTGAAAATTCAGCAATAGCACTAGAAGGAGCATTAAAAATTAAAGAGATATCATATAAACATGTAGAGGGATTTCCTGCAGGAGAACTTAAACATGGAGTAATAGCATTAATAGAGAGGGGAACACCCGTATTTGGTATTCTTCCATCGTCGAAAGAGAGTGATAGCGGTGATTTGTTAAGTGCTATGGAACAGGTTAAGGCTCGTGGAGCTTTGAGTATAGGTATTGGTGCCAAGGAGTTTGAGAAATTGAAAGTTTTTGACAAGTATATTGTAGTTCCTGATATAAAGGGAGTTAGTAATATCGCTAATATAATACCTTTTCAACTGATCTCTTACTATCTTTCTGCTGCTTTAGGAAATAATATAGATAAACCTAGGAACTTAGCAAAATCTGTTACAGTAAAATAATTTGGTAGCTTGTAAATTAAAAAGGATTTAGCTTACAATAGAGTAGTAAGTTGTTTGAAATATATTATGCTTAAATCCTCTGTTGCATTTGTAATGATGGGACTATTTGTAGGGGGAGCAATTATATTTGCTTTTGTAATACTTCCTAAAATGGATAGGAGTGCTTTTGGTAGTACTGGATTAAGTTTAGATTTCCCATTGAAAGATAAAGAAGTTAAAAGTATAAGTAGAGAATTTTGTAAGGATGGTTCTACTCAGTTGTATATTGAAGTTGAGGAAGGTAGTAAGATCTTTAGTGTTGTTGATGGAACTGTGATTGTAGCTAAGG
>CAZCCQ010000069.1:0-3403 GCA_964497595.1 uncultured Candidatus Saccharibacteria bacterium
TAGTACATACTCAGATAGCAACAGAGATTGCAAATGAGATGAGAAAAAAATTGGATAGAGGGAATGGTAAGGAATTTAAAAGAGTGGGAGGTAATTTTTTTAATTGGTTAAAAGAATTTTCAAATGGAAATGAAGTATTGGGCTTTGTACTTCTAAATGAGGTTAAGTACCTACTTATTAACGATTACAACTGTGAGTATGGAGTTGAGAGTAAATACAGTAGTGATGATATTTTTACTCTTCTGAGTAAGGAAAAATATTTAGAGATAGTAGGAAGTAATAATAGATATTTTAATGAGTTTGAGAAGATAGAGAGTATTTTTGGCAGAGAGAAAGTAAATGATGGTAGCTACTTAGAGAAGCTTTTCCCTTTTGAAAGAAAGGTTGATGATTTACTTACATACTTAAAGCATAGGGGGGTAGATGAAGATACAATGTCACTTCTAAAACTTTCAGCACATTTTAATGAGTGTGTAAGGCCTGTGGTTGTCCTTAAGAGTCAGAGTAATGGAAGAGATGTACTACCTACCAACAGTATTGTTACTTCATATTTAGAAAGATATCCTAGAAATTTCTTTGTGAATGGTATTAGAAAATGTTTACTCAAAAGTGGAGAAGGTAGTTTAGAGAATGGAGAGAATGGTAGGAGATGTAGGGAGATGATGGAGGATTTGTATGTTAATGGAGGAAGTAAATATGAGGGAATACATAATGTACATTTAATAGAAGAGAAGTGGGTTGATTCCATTTCGAAGAGTTTGGGAAAGATGTTAGAAATAGACGGAGAGAGGGTAGAAGAGTATGCTAAGGATGTGTTTTTTATTAATGAGAGAAGAAGGAGAAAGAATTAGTAATATGTAGTATAATTGTATGTTGTTATGGTGGATGTAGCTCAATTGGTTAGAGCATCGGTTTGTGGAACCGAGGGTTGTGGGTTCAAATCCCATCTTCCACCCCAGATAGAAATTTCAGGTTAGAATAGGTATTAAACGGTTCACGAACCTTTGCTGTAATAATCTTTTTGTCACCTACAGTAATGTTCACAAATAACATTTTTACAATTTGGTCATATACCATGTAGTCATCAGTACTATTCATTATGTTAATAAGGTTTTCAAAGAAGTTCACGAATTCTTCATAACTTGGGAAATCAATAGATGTGTCATATTCAGTCTTTGAGATGATAATTTCCAATTCAGCAATTTTACTTTTAGTTTCATCTTGTTCACGCATAAGAGATTGAACATTCCCTGCAAGTACAGAGGATATCTCTTTGTTTTCATAGGATAGTAACTTATCTGTATAATCTTTTTGTTTCGCCTCTAATCTGCCTAACTTCGCTTTGAGAATATTTATCTCTTTCTTTGTCTGAGCAACAATTTTATTTGAGTTTTCCAGATAAACTTTCTTAACATCCTCATACAATTTCTTTTCAACCTTAAGAGATTCCTCAAGAAATTTTATCGTAAAGTTTATAATTTCTTTTCCTCTGATAGTATTTGCAATAGGTTTAATGCCATTGAGTCTCCTTTTTTCTCTACACTTACCATTACCACATATGACACTCAAGTATCTTGTTGATTGACCCGCACTTACACCTGGTAACATTAAAGACTCACAATATTTACATTTAATAATGTCATAAAATGGTTTCTCTTCGAGAGACTTTCTCCAACCTATACTTTGTGGTCTTGTTATCTTTTGAATAAGTAAGAAGTCTTTAAAACTAACCTGAGGTTCAAATTTTGGATCTGCATCTCTAAGATTTACAACTTTCTTACCATAACAATACATTCCTGCGTAAAATGGGTCTTGGAAAAAATTAGATAACGCTCCTGATGATATACTCTCTCCATTCTCACGTAAGAACTCCTTGATTGCTTTTTGCGATTTACCTTCTATATACATTGACCAACATTTTTTATAGAGGTGAAATGATTCAGATTTACGAAAGAAATCGTTTTCGTTAGAATAATATCCTCTTTTAGTAGAACCACAATATTTCCCCGAATCTACTTTCTTTTCAATTCCTCTTATTGTATCAACAGAGAGTTTATCCGAAAACTCTTTTGCCATTGCAAATTGGATATTAAGCATTAGTTTTCCACTAACGTCATTACTAAAAAAAAACGAAACAAATTGCAAATCTTGTATTATCCCATTATCAAGCATATCCAAGATTTCACCAGATTCTTTCATATTTCTTGCCAAACGATCTGGATGCCACGATAAAATACTGTTATATAGGTCTCCTTTCTTCAATCTCTCAATCATTACATTGAATTGATCTCTACGTCCTGCAATCTTTGCACTTTTACTTTCTCTAATTGGTTCTGAAACAATTTGAAGATTGTTTTTTTCTGCATATTGAATACACCTTTCTATTTGATCTTCAATTGACTGGACTTGTCTACCCTCATCTTCAGTTGATTTCCTCGCATATATAACATATCTCTTTGGGGTATCTATACTCTCCTCTGGGGAACCTTTCTTACGCTTCAAAACATATTGATAACAATACTTCCTTATACCTTCAGTGTAAGATAATTCTGTTAGATTCTTATCAGATCCAATCATATTAAAGATAATAGCAACCAGATTTATCCTTTACAATGTATTTCTTTTTCTTGAGCAAGGTAGGGGTCTTTTTTATTGGAATTTCCTTACAAGATCGTATTAAGATCGGAATATTAAGAATGGGATTTCTATTGTTGTTAGTAGTACTGTAAGACACTTAGTTAATACATCCATAAATAAAAAAGTATTCATCTTATTTCATCTATGGGATTAACCCAGTACTATAACTTAGTACATTAACAGTATAGTAAAAACAAAAGGTCCATGCAAGTTACTTTAGAGATCTTCTCTTCGAACAATAGTAATCTCTACTTTTTGTATATCATCATTCAGAAATGTTCCTTTTAGGTCATTCTTTGAAGAGAATTCTTCTGGAAGTTTTCTTTCTAAATACTTGAGAGCAAGGTTAGGATTGCCCTCTAGACCTTCTACAAGGGTCCTACGCGCTTTCAAAATTGGAAACTGCTGTAATTGGTCAAATCGGTCTAATAACCCCTGGTTTTCGCCAGTCCAGTTATAGTATGTCTGCTTAGAGATATTGGCATAACAACACGCTTCTTTAACAGTACAACCCCAAGAAAATGCCTCTTCTAGTTTTTTGACTGTTATATCATCAAGTTTTGTTGGTCTTGCCATAATTTATTATAAATAAAATAGCATGGACTAGGAAGAGATGGGAAATTATGAGAATTCTACTGACTATCTAAATAGTCGCGATCTATAATAGATATATTGTATACATCGTATAAGATATTATTTATTGTTTTTTGTACTCTAGATATTTCATTTGATTGAAGAACTATTTCTTTAACATTCTTTTTGAACC
>CAZCCQ010000070.1:0-3390 GCA_964497595.1 uncultured Candidatus Saccharibacteria bacterium
TCCTACTGTACAGAGAATTATGGAAAGCAGTACTGTGTTTCTTAATGGGTTATTTAATCCTAAGAATGCAAGAACAAACCAGATTAGAAGAATTAGAATCATCATACTCCCACTAGGTTGCATATATATTAAAACGAGAATGGGTACAAGGAGAAAAAAGGAGACAAGAAAGAGAATCCATTCATTGTACTTATCCTTCATCGAAAAGATGACTGCTGTTAGAAGTATAACTGTCAATTTAGCTATCTCGGACGGCTGTACCTGTACCCCTGCTATTACTAACCACCTTTTTACTTCTTTAATAGTAGGACCAAAAAGAAGGGTCGCCACAAGTAGTAATACAGTTATTACATAAATTATTAACAGTACCTGCCAATGCTTTAGGTATGTGAGATCCACACTTGAGAAAATGAAAAACAATACTATCCCTGAAATTACAAAAGCTATTTGTTTGTTCAGTATAGAAACATCTCCTAACCCTCCTGTTGGTAAAATTAAGGTAGAGTAGAGTGTGATAACTCCTACGATGACCAACAGCAGTAATGGTATAAGGATATACAGATTAAGAGAGTTTTTCTTCCACCAAAAAGAATTTTGTAAATTCATACTATATTATAGCAGAGGTCGTTTCTACTTTTTTCTCATAAACGCAGGAACATCCAATGGATCCTCTGACTGAATATCTACAGGGTTTGAGGAAGAAACAGAAGTACTTTCGTCTACAATATCTTCTGCTAAATCATCATCTTCATCAAAAGAGTCTAATGGGTTTTCTTCCTTTGCAACAGGAGTATTTGCACTCTCTGTAGTATCTCCTAGGTCAAATCCAAAGTTTCTAACTGCACTTTTTTCAACACCTTTCTGCTGTTGAGTAAATACTTGTCGCTTCTCATCAAATCCTGTTGCAACTATTGTTATTGTTATCTCCTCACCTACTTCTGGATCTATTTGAGCTCCAAATTTAATCATAGCATTAGGATCAACTGCCTCTTGTATCAATTCTGATATTCTACTAATTTCTGGTAGTGTAAGATCTGAGCCTACAATATTATAAAGTACTCCAGTAGCTCCTTCTATTGACATATCCAGTAATGGACTTGATGTAGCCGCTCTTGCAGCTTCCTCTGCTCTGTTCTCTCCAGTTGCTCTGCCAATACCCATAAGTGCTGTACCAGCATTTTGCATAACTGTCTTAACATCATTGAAGTCCGCATTGATGTATCCTGTCTTACTAATCAAGTTAGAAATACTATTTACCCCCTCAGATAATACAGAGTCTACCTTTTTCATAGCATCTATAAAGGAGATTGGTTCTGTATCGCTAATAATTTCGAGAAGCCTTTGATTAGGAACAACTATTAAGGTATCTACTTTATCTCTCAGATTTGCGATTCCTTCCTCTGCTATCTCTTTTCTCTTGTTTCCTTCGAAATCAAAAGGTTTAGTTACTACAGCAACCGTTAATGCTCCCATATTTCTAGCGACACCTGCAATTATTGGCGCTGCACCTGTACCTGTTCCACCTCCCATACCAGCTGTAATAAATACCATATTTGCACCTTCAAGCAATTCTTGAATCTGATCTAGACTTTCCTCTGCCGCCTGTGCTCCCATCTCTGCATTACCACCTACCCCCAGACCTTTTGTCAATTCCTCTCCTAGTTGTAAAGTAACTGGAGCCTGAGACATTTTAAGTGCCTGTGCATCTGTATTAAATGCCATAAATTCCACTCCTGCGATGTCGTAGTCTGAAATCATTGTATTGACTGCATTACAACCACCACCGCCAACTCCAACCACTTTTATCTTTGCGACTGGATCTACATTTGTAGTAACTAACATAAATTCCCTACTGTAAAATTTAAATTATTTATGGCAGTAAAGATTTGAACCATTCAGCTATTTTACCAAAAAATCCTCCAACATCCACCTTCTTCTTCTCACCACCAGTACTTATCTCAACATCATCATCTAAAGCGTGCTTTATTAAACCCTGAACACAGGCATAAGAAGGATCAGAAATCTCCTCTGTCATACCTGTAAGACCTGAAGGATAACCTACTCTTGCAGCAACTCCTAATGCAGATTGCACAAACTTAGTTATATCTCTGAGTAAACTACTACCACCTGTAATAACTATTCCAGCTGGCATTGCAATGTCATACCCTGCTTTTGAGATATTTTCCTTTGCCATCTCAAAAATCTCCTCACATCTAGCATTAACTATTTCCTCTAACATATCCTTAGATACTACTTTGTCTATTCCGATTGGATTAAGATCTAAGTCTTCATTTTTCTTTTTCTTAGGTGCTGGGGTCTCTTTCTTTCTTAATATGGTAGGAATAGAATCTAAATCTTTCTGCTTGATATTTTGGAATTTATTCTCAAACAAACTATTCATATTTACTTTTATTTTCTCTGCTTCCTCTAGTGAAACCTGTAGGCCAATCGCGATATCACTTGTTAGACTGCTACCCCCTAAAGGAACAGATGCACTATATATAATTGAGCCTTCTTGGAATATTGTAATGCCTGTTGTTCCTGCTCCAATATCAAGGAGTGTTACTCCTAACTCTTTCTCTGTATCCGTTAGGACAGCAAGAGAAGATGCCCAAGCTGTAAATATAACATCGTAAACATTGGCACCAACCTGTTCAATGCACTTCTTAATATTTTGCCAATATGAATTAGGTGCAGTAATTATATGAGTTTCCACCTCTAGCCTCCCTCCACTCATACCAATTGGATATTTAATACCTCCCTGACTATCGACTACAAACTCTCTTGGAATTATATGAATCGGATTTAAGTTATCAGGCAAAGATAAAGTCCTAGCATTTTCAATTGCTCTGTAAGTATCATCTATTGTGATCTCAGATCCTGCAACTGCAACTACACCCTTGTTATTCAAACTTGTAACCTGCTCTCCATTTATGGAAACATATACATCTGATACCGTAACACCTGCCATTCTTTCAGCTGCTGTAACACTCTCTAGTATCGAGCTAGTAGCATCATCAATATTAACAACAACTCCTTTTTTAATTCCCTTGCTTGGATATGCACATACACCTATTACAGTAGGATTTTTGCCATCCTCGACCGAAGTTATTAAAGTAGTAATCTTAGATGTTCCTACGTCAATTGCTGTTATGATTTTGCGTGCCATATTTAGTTGGTGACAGTAATTTAACTTAATATATACAAAAAGATGTATTTTAACAACATCAGTATAATAATATAATCAAATTCGTACAGATTATCAAGACCAATGTCAAATTTTTACTACTGGTCTTTCGAATCTTACATCAATACTGCTATATTTTATACCATCATTTCTCATCTTCGTTACAACTAAAAGATACCTAGCAAGCTGTATATCTATCTCTT
>CAZCCQ010000071.1:0-3220 GCA_964497595.1 uncultured Candidatus Saccharibacteria bacterium
TTACAATATTATCGTGAGTCTTGTAGGTCATAACTACTTTGTATGGAGAGGCTTTCGTTGTAGATTTGTAGTGAGGGATATGAATAAATATGCCTTCTTTAGGTGCTAGCTCTTCTACTGTGTATTTAACAGCAGAGCCTCTATCATTAGTAACAACTAATGACTGTAACTTAAACTCTCTCTCCTTCTTTATTCTTTCATCGCTTGTATTTCGATCTGGGATATGAAAAGTTTTCTCTCCTTCTTTAGGGAAGTAGTATTTAGAATTTTTAACAGTTCTTACATATTCATTTTGTATTGTCACGAAATCTTCTCCTGTGTTGTATTCAATTAGAGTAGTAGTGTCAATAATGAAGTCTGGGTTAGATTGTGCGTTTGCAAGAGTTGGTAGAAGGAGTAAGAGAAATGTGCTAAGTAGAGTGGTAAAAAATATTTTTAGACTTTTCATAATAAATCATAATATCACTTTTCTACCTTAGTATCATTTATGAAGGTGTTGATATATAATTAGCCCATTATGTCAGTAAAAAGATCACATAGCCTTTCATTGGGAGTAGTGGGGTTACCAAATGTTGGGAAGTCTACAATTTTTAATTCATTAACAAAGCTGTCTGTTCCAGCAGAGAATTTCCCTTTCTGTACTATAGATAAGAATGTTGGTGTAGTGGAGATCCCAGATGAGAGATTAAAAAAATTGGCAGAGCATTTCAAGGCTGAAAAAGTTGTACCAGCTGCTATGACATTTGTAGATATTGCAGGATTGGTAAAAGGAGCTTCAAAGGGAGAAGGTTTGGGGAATCAATTTCTTTCCCATATTCGAGAGGTAGATGTAATTATGTATGTATTAAGGGCATTTGAAAGTGAGAGCATAAGTCATATATATGATCGTATCAATCCTCTTGAAGATTTTGAGATAGTACAGTCAGAGTTAATACTTAAAGATATTGAGAGTGTGGAAAAGAGATTGGGAGCAGTTGAGAAGTTAAGTAGAGTAGGTGATGAGAAAGGTAAAAAAGAGTATGAATTGTTGCAGAAGGTATTTAATGGACTAAATGAGAGTATTCCTGTTATAGACATTGGACTTAATGAAGAGGAGCAAGATTTAATATATGAATTATTTCTTCTAACTAATAAAAAGAGATTGTTTCTACTTAATTATAAAGAGGGGATAGATAGAGAGAAGGCAGTGTCTTGGAAAAAAGAATTAGAAGAAAAAACGGGAGATATTGTACTAATAGTTGATGTCAAGTTTATAGGGGAGATTGTAAAGATGAGTGAGAGTGAGCTTACAGAGTATTTTGAGATGTTAGATGAGAGACCAGGAGTAGTCGAGGACATAATAGGGGCTGCAAGTAAGACTCTTAGCTTGATTACCTTCTATACTGGTTCTGAGAAGGAGTGTAATGCTTGGTGCGTTGGTGAAGGTATTACTGCAAAGGAAGCTGCTGGTGTTATACATACTGATTTGGAGAGGGGGTTTGTTACAGCAGATGTGATAGGTGTTGAGGAGATGATCAATGTTGGGGGTTGGACAGCCGCAAAAGAGAAGGGATTGATAAAAAATGTTAGTAAGGACTATATTGTAAAAGATGGCGACTATATAATAATCCTCTCGAATAAGTAGTAAAGAACACCTTTCGTATATTAAAATATTGTCTTACTTCATCTTTTCTGCTAAAATCCTGTGTCATTGATAGAATTATTTTAGTGAATAAATAAATGGCGGTTAAGAAATTGAACAATTATGAATTGATGGTAGCTTTGAAACCTTTGTTACCAGATGATTTGAGAAAAGAAATGCATAAGGAATTTGTAGAGAATGTGAAGAAGATTGGAGGAGAAGTGTTAGATGTGGATGTTTGGGGAAAAAGATATCTTTCATATCCGATTAAAAGTCACAATGAGGCGTATTACATTGTGTATGATTTTAAAGTATTCCCAGGAGATATTGCAGAGATTAAGAGACAGTTTGAATTAAAGCAAGAGGTGCTTAGATTTGCAGTAGTAGAGATAAGTGATACTAGTAAGATAGGCAAGGGAATTAAAAAGAAAGAAATAGAAATTTAATCTTAAGTTCATAACATAGGGTTAAAGTATTAGGTAAGTTAAATTATTATTTACAAAAAAATGGCGTCAAGATCTTTAAATAAAGTTATCCTAATAGGAAACTTAACAAGGGATCCAGAGATGAGATATACAACATCTGGAACACCAGTAGTAACCTTCGGTATGGCTACAAATAAGTCTTGGAAGGATACAGAGGGAGAGACAAAGGAGTTAGCAGAGTTCCATAACTTAGTTGCTTGGAACAAAATGGCAGAGATTTGTCAGCAGTTACTTGCGAAGGGAATGAAGGTATATATTGAAGGTTCATTGAATACTAGAAGCTGGGAGGCAGAGGATGGTAGTACTAGATACAAGACAGAAATTCGAGTAGAGGATATGATTCTCTTAGATAGTAAGGGAAAGCAGGGAGCAGGTTTAGAAGGAGTAGAGGAGAAGAGAGACAGGGATACCGAGAATGATGAGAAGAAGAAATCTAAGAAAGTTCCAAAAAAAGATGAGGAGAAAGAAGAAGTCGAAGAAGAGGATCAAGATCCTTTAGAAGAAGATTTGCCCTTTTAATTTAATAAATAATTGATGGAATGTCAGAGGAAGTAAAAAATACAGAAGAAGTGAAAAGTAATATATCTTTAAATGATGTCTATGATGACAGGAGTATTGTCGAAGAAGAGGGATACTCAATGCAGAAGAAGAAACCACGAAGGAAGAGGAAAATTATTCAGAATCTAAAGTGTCCTCTTTGTGAGTCAGGTGTAAAAGAAGTAACATACAAGGATGTATATCAATTAAAGAAGTTTACATCTGTTAGAGGTAAGATGATTTCTACGGAAAAATCAGGAGTTTGTCATCGACATCAGAGACAACTTCAAAAAGCTATAAAGAGAGCAAGATATATGGCATTACTTCCTTACGCTTCTAACGAATAGAGATATTTGAATACGGTTTTTGTAAAAGGGATCGAAAGATCCCTTTTTTGTTATCAAAAAGTGGAAAAAAGATTAGGTGTATTGTAATATGAAGTAATGGTTAAGCTGCCCTTTTTTAGTTATTCAAAAGCTAAGAGTAGGTTGTTAAAAAAGAGGAATATAGTCCTACTTCTGTTGGCATTTGTATTTGTGTTTTTAGGATGTTCATTATTGAGAGTACGAAATAACGC
>CAZCCQ010000072.1:0-3219 GCA_964497595.1 uncultured Candidatus Saccharibacteria bacterium
GCTTTGTTTCTAAGTATTATATATATCACTAATCCTCCTACTATTAGCAGTAAGAGAATTAAATAGATCCAAGTCTTTTTCATAATATTATCTATTAATCTTATTACTAAATCCTACCATAGCTAGAAGTGTATTGAAATAGATACGGTTTGTGATAATATTTCTTAATGACAAAGATTGTTGAAGTTTCAGAAGACAAAAAGGAGAAGGTAATAAAGGATACAGTTGTGGAAGCAAGAGAGAAAGCTGTTGTCAGTAAAGAGAAGATAGAGGGAAAGGAAGTTGGCAAAAAGAAATTTACCATATTTGGAAAAGAGATAACTTCCTTTAAACCATTCATCTTTCCTATTGTCGCTATTTTCACTTTAATGGGTATCGCTATTTTTTACTATTTTGTTATATACAGATTAAAACCGACCCCTCCGTCTGAGGTTGTATTGATTACTGAGAACTATATTCGTCCTAAATCTCCACTCTCTCATTTTACACAATCATTACCACTGCTTTCACAACCAAATGAGCCTAAAACAGAGGTCAGTCCTTTGAATGGATTGTTATTTACAAAAAAGGAGATGGATCTGCTTAAGGGAAGAAGACCAGTTGCAGTTATGATAAATAATCACTCAGAGGCAAGACCTCAATCTGGTTTGAATAGTGCTGATATTGTCATAGAGGCACACGCAGAGGGTGGTATTACACGATATTTAGGTATATTTTGGAGCTCTGCCCCTGCAAAGGTCGGCCCTATAAGAAGTCTAAGACAGTATTATTTGGAATGGTTAAGTGAATACGATCCTATCTTGATACACGATGGCTGTGCTGAAAGTACAAACCCTAAAACGAACGCTTGTGGAAACTTACACGCTTATGGGATTAAAGATATTGGGACTACTGGTGCTTGGAGATACAATGATGGAAGAAGAGTTGCTCCACACAATGAGTATAGTTCCATAACTAATGCTTGGGAGTACAGTAAGAAAGTTAACTGGAATAGCTTCCCTAGTAACTTGCAATCTTTAGAATTTAAGAAGGATGCAGATATTACAGAGCGAGGCAAACAGACTGTAGTTAAGACGGTATTTCATATGAGATTAAATAATAGTGGTCAGTATGATGCTATATGGAGTTACGATCCTCAGACTAATTCATATTACAGAAAGATAGGGGGAAGTATTGATATTGATCAAGAAACTAATACCCAACTTAATGCTAAAAATGTAGTAATACAACAAGTTAAAATGGTACCATCAGGAGATGGTACTGCTAGAGTAATTATTGATACCATAGGAGAAGGTGATGCCGTTATTCTTCAGGATGGGAAGATTATTAATGGTAGATGGAAGAAAACCTCTAGATTAGATAGAACAAAGTATTATGATTCTTCTGGGAAACCAATAAAATTTAATAGAGGAAGAATCTGGATTGTCGCTTTGCCCCAAGCGAACGGGAAATTTGATATAATAGAGCAATAATATTAGACAGTTGGGGTGCAATGCTATTAAAAAAGCTGTTTATCTCGAAAGTAAGAATAAGTATACTGGAGCTTTATATGACTAATCTCGATGCGTCATATCACGTAAGAGGATTAGTAAGAATTCTCAAAGAGGAAATCAATGCTGTTAGAAGAGAGTTAATAAACCTCGAGAGTGCCGGTATCCTTAAATCTAAGAAAGAAGGGAACAAGGTTGTATACAGAATTGATAAAGAGTGCCCTATCATTTTGGATTTGCGATCTATGTTCTACAAACAATCAGAGTTAGGCAAAGCCGTCATTAACTTAACGAAGAATATCGAGGGAATTGAAGTTGTAGTTCTCACAAATAGTTTTATGCACAAGAGGTACGAGCACGATACTGATGTAGATTTCTTATTTATTGGTACTATGAGGATAAGAGAGCTTACCAACCTAATGGCCACATTAGAAAAAGAGCTAGGTAGACAGATTAGATTTAGTGCTATTACAAAAGAAGATTTCGACTTCGCAAGAAAAAAGAAAGAGCCCTTCTTGATGAATATTCTAGGAAACGATAAGATTGTCATATTCGGTCAGATAGCTGATTTACTCTAGTTATGAAAATACGCTTTAACCTTAACCTAAAACCTGTTTTACTTTACACTTCCTTAGTACTGGTATCTTCTCTACTTATCTCATTAATACTAATAGCTTTACCTCTTACAGAGAAAATCACTCCTAAACTTTCCTTTAATCTTACTACAAAAGATTCAAAGTATTGGTCAAAAGAGTACTTTCTCAAAGTAGAAAGTACCGAGAAGAAAGAAATACAACAGATGAGAGAAATTCTTTACAAGAGATTAAGGAATTACGGTGTTGAAAAAGTAACGGTATATCAGGAGAAAGGAGACGAGCAATCTTCTAAGTTAAGAATAGTTGTTAATACTACAAAGGACGAGAAATTTGTTTCTGAATTGATTGGGAACAGATTCTACTTTCAGATAGTTACTAGAAAAGATGATGTCAATTTTGAAGATGTTGAGAATCCATACGCATACCTTATGGGAGAAAATTACAACGCTACTGATTGGGATTCTTTTGATTTTAGAGGCATATACATTACAAAACTAAGATCTGGGGATGGTACATACAATAATTTTGCTATCTTCAAACAGTGGCCAAAGCAAGAAAAGGAATTTAAAACATTTCTACAAGGTTATGTAGGACAGACCATTGGGGTAAATATTGATGGATTCGTTACTCCATATCAAGTTCCAGAAACAATCAATGATCCACGGAGACCTGAGATATTTGCAATACCAGTATTTACAGAGGAAAGGGAAAATCTTAAGGTTGTGGATCTGCTATACAACTCTGGGCATATAATCCCTAAATATACTGTAGAAAATGAAGAACAGATAAATCCTCAAGTAATCAGCCTAAACTACATTAAAATTGGTATGGGTCTAGCTATTTCAATTATTACAGCTTACCTCTACCTCCTCATATTCAACTATTCAACAGGAAACAATTTACTCAAATCATTTGTAACAACAGTCATCACCATCTCTGCATACATCTCCTATCTAAAACTTCTTCATATTCCTGTAGATACATTCATTCTTACTATTCAAATAATCCTCACGGTTATATTCATAAGGGGGATAGTAGAAAACAAAGATTCAGAGGTACATTTAACTGTAGCTCTAATCGGAATCTTTTCAATAATTGCATTTTTAGGGACAGGATTTATGATGACACTTTCA
>CAZCCQ010000073.1:0-3217 GCA_964497595.1 uncultured Candidatus Saccharibacteria bacterium
GTACTCCACTCATCTTATGTATTCCTTCAAAGTAAGTTGTTTCTGATGAAGCTTGCTTTTTAATAATTCTTAAAAATCTGTAAAGCAAGAGAAGAATTTTACCAACAGTAATGCCTTTTGATTTGATAATGTATTTGAAATAAGTCTTCTTTATACTTCCCCAAAGTAAAATATACCTCACATTGTACAAAGCCTCTCTTCTGCTTAACTCATCAACATCTCTATATTCGGAAGTTAAATCTGATGTGAAGAAACTCTCATTGTTTACTATTAGAAGTGCACCCTGCGTAGAGCTAATACTTTTGTCCTGAGCAAAACTAAAGAAAAAAGCATCTGAATATTTCCCTAGTTCGCTATTCTGCGAATCAAATATATGTGCACAATCTTCAATGAGAAATATTTTATCAGAGTTTTCTCTCTTACTGTTTTCCTCATCGATAATCTCTCTCACAGCTTTCATATCCACTAAATTCCCGAATGTATGCTGAACTATGACTACCCTACTTTTGCTACTAATCTTTTTTCTTAACTCCACTAAATCCATATTGTATGTATTGTGCTCTACATCTACAAAAATAGGTTTGCATTTACTCCAGAGTATAGGTGCCACAACAGCAACACAGGTGAAAGCTTGCAGTACAACTTCATCATCACTATTTAGGTTAAGGTTTTTAAGAAGAAAATATATCGAATCCCTACCTCTGTTGAAAAGAAATACTCTTTTACCATCCCATTTTGATTCAAATACCTTCTGTAGTTTTTCTAAAGAAATTTTTGATTGAGAAGTGAAATCTCTTTTATTCCTCTTGAATATTTCTTTGGCAAGTATTTCATCTTTTTCTGTACTGTTAGGTATTGAACCTATGAATATACTCATATTTACTACACTTAATATGTTCTTTCAAAATGAGAATCTATTTCTTCCAAGCTTAACTTCCAAACTATTGGTCTACCGTGAGGACAGCTATATGGGTTTTTACACTTCTTTAAATTCTCAAGCAAGGCTACCATCTCTAGATATGCTAGTTTCTGTCCAGATCGAATACTCCCGTGACAAGATATTGTGGCTAGTACATCGTCTTTTCTTTTTTTAAATGACTTGCCAAGGTCTTCAGTGCTATCTTCTAAAGCAAATATATCTAAGAATATCATTTCGTAGTCTGACCCAGCATATTCAGCTGGTATTGTGGAGAGAAGAATAGAATCTCTACCTTCTAAAGTATATTCGAAACCGATATCTTTAAAGAAATTCTTGTACTCTTCCAAAAACAGTATCTGATCTTTTGTAAAGATGATTTTAGCGGGTACTAAAAGATTCTGTAGATTACTTTTAATCTTTTCCCTGTCTAAGAGTTTTTCAAAATTAACTCTTTCTGCTGCTGCGTGTTGATCTACAACCCACAATTTACTCTCAACAAATTCAACAACAATATATTTGTTAAATATTTGTGAGATACTTCGGATATCAGTATTTTCGTTTCTTTCTTCTGTAGATTCCTCTCTAACAGGACCTACCTCTTTAAATAGTTCTTTAGAAAAGAGGAGACTGTCCTTAACAGAGTTGGACTTTTGGCTAGAGTACAGATTGGTAGAAGTATATGTTTTTGACTTAGAGGGAGGTTGTGTACCTGCATTTCCGTAATTAAATGCATTTCTCATTGTTTTGAAATCAGTACTTTTCTCTTTTTCCGCTTTGTCAGAAGAATCTTTTCTGTATGACAATGATTTCTCGAGGGAGTACTTAACTGCACTCTCTACTGCGGAGTAAACTCTGTACGGATTCTCAAATCTAACTTCCTCTTTTCTAGGATGGACATTCACATCTACAATCTCTGGTGACATATGGACATTAAGAACAAAATCGACTTTCTGACCGAATGGCAAGTATCTTGAGTAGCCTTCCATTACTGCACGCACAATTCCTCTATCATTAATGGGTCTGTTGTTTACGAAGATATACTGATTTGCTGTTGAATTTTTATGCTTAGATGGGTGAGATATGAATCCTGTAATTTGAGTACCTGCTCCATCATAGAATACTTTTAACATATCCTCTTCTGCTCCCTTACCTAAAATCTCTCCAACTCTCTCAGGAAGTAATTCACCAGCTTTACTGCTTGGGATACTCTTTAGATTCTCTACTAACTTTGAATCTTTCTCTAGAACAAAAGAGATATTGGGGTATATGAGGAAGTATCTATTTAGAAGTTCATATATTTTTCTGTACTCAGTTGTTGCAGTTTTCAAATATTTCTTTCTAGCAGGAATATTGTAGAAGAGATTCTCTACCCTGACAGTTGTTCCTTTCTCTTTAGCTACAGAAGTTATCTCTGAGACTCCTTTTTCATTAAAAAATACGGAATTCGCCCTCTCCTCTGCTTCATATTTTGAATCCAGTTTTACTTTAGCCACGGAGGTTATGGTAGAGAGAGCTTCACCCCTAAAGCCCATACTTAACAAA
This sequence comes from uncultured Candidatus Saccharibacteria bacterium, assembly GCA_964497595.1. Classification (GTDB taxonomy): domain Bacteria; phylum Patescibacteriota; class Dojkabacteria; order SC72; family SC72; genus UBA5232. The sequence goes on from CAZCCQ010000073.1 coordinate 2,462, forward strand.
GTATTCAAATCCTCTATATTATTAATTTTTGATGTTGTATGAGGCTCAAATATTGAGGAGATATTCTCTTTGGGTATTCCAATTCCATCATCAGACACTTCAATCAGGTCTATCCCTCCATTCTTCACTTTGATAACTATCTTACTAGCCTGTGCATCAACAGAGTTATCTACAAGCTCTTTAACTACGGATAATGGCCTTTCAATTACTTCTCCAGCAGCAATCTGTCTTACAACATCCTCAGACAATCTATTTAATTTTACCTTCTTCATATATCCATTCTAACATATTGATATATCTGATAAAATACGGAATGAGCAAGTTTGAGCTTATTTCGAAATACAATCCTTCTCCAGATCAGCAAAAAGCAATAGAGCAGATAACAGAGGGGACAAAAGAGAGCGAGAAACAGACACTTCTTGGTGTAACAGGTTCAGGTAAGACGTTTGTAATGGCAAATATCATTAATAATCTTAATAGACCAGCACTTATAATCTCACACAACAAAACACTTGCTGCACAGTTATATGAAGAATTCAAAGAGTTTTTTCCTAATAACTCTGTAAAGTATTTTGTATCTTACTACGATTACTACCAACCTGAGGCTTATATCCCAGCAAAAGATCTTTATATAGAGAAGGAATCTGAAGTAAACAAAGAGATAGAGAATTTACGGTTTGGAGCTATGAATTCTGCTTTGACTCGTAGAGATACTATTGTTATAGCTTCTGTTTCTTGTATCTATAATATCGGACA
>CAZCCQ010000074.1:0-2984 GCA_964497595.1 uncultured Candidatus Saccharibacteria bacterium
TGTGTAATCTACATATTTTTTTTCATTGACATAAGCAAGGATGTGTTTTCCATCTTCTATCATAATCCTATCTAAATCTAAATATGCTAATCCGTGAGCATCTCCAACAAAGTCAAATATTTTCTCGCTACTTCTATCTACCATCGAAAACACCTTTGTAGCGGAAGGAGGTAAGGTTATATCTTTGACAGGGACTTTCTCTTTTTCCTCCGTTTGTTTCTCTGATTTGAGTAGGTCTACTCCCGAAATTTCTCCCGCTGTATATGCAGATACTACTGGGTGTACTCCATCTTGTGCAATGGCTGACTGGTTTTCTCGATATATCGTTCCTGAGTTGCCATCCAACTTTACAACATCTCCTTCTTTTAATAGGGTAGAAGCAGACACAACACCTACTATTGCAGGTATACCAAACTCTCGACACAGGATAGCTGTATCACTCGTAAGACCACCTGTCTCCATAATGATTCCCCCACAGGAAAGAATCATAGACTCCATTTCAGAGGAATAACTCTTTATTAGCAAGATATCTTGCTTCGTAAACTTTTTCCCTGTAGGCCCACTAACTATCCTTATTTTACCAACTACCTTGCCAAAACTGGCACCTATACCAGAAATTACAAAATCTTCTTTTTTAGTATCTCCCTTTGTGAGTTGTGAGTCTAACTCTTTTTTAGCTAGTACTATTAACTCTTCTAGCTTACGAATGGTCTCATCACTATTTTTCTCAACAACTTTTTGTGCTTCTGTCATTGCAGAAGAAATCATTTCATCCTTTATCCTATACTTTTCAACAAATCCAAGAATTACTTCACGAATATTCTTTCTAGAGATACTTACAGAAGCAACCTCTATTCTCTCATTAAGCATATCGCGTAGAAGCGATTTGTTTTGCAAAATCCAAAATCTTCCACCAGAAAGCACCCATTCAACATCTTCAGGCTCTCCACTTTTTTCCTCTATAACCAAACTTATCTTTGATATCTCCTCTATATCCTTATCCGACAGTTTCTGTTTGTGACTCCAGTTTCTAGATATCTTGATTTTTTCAATTCCCTTAGAACCTCTTCCTGTATTCTTCATCGTTCTAACTTTCATCCATTCCTGTGGAGCAATATGCTTCTCAATCACTGATAAATCCTTCTTGTTTAACAAATAGGTGTCGGGGGTTATCTCACCAAGTGATATCACATCTCCTAAACCGTATACTGCTTCAATACTTAGCTTTGTTCTGTCTTGAGTGATTGGATCTACCGTAAATGTGACACCTGAGACTTCGGACTGCACCATTTTCTGTACTACCACAGACATCTTCACATCTGATAAATCTATACCCATCCTCATAGAGTAGGCTACTACATCATCATTAAACATCGATGCAAACACTCTTTTCATTGCCTGTTCAAGGTCACTATACTTCCGAACATTTAATTCAGTTGAAAATATTCCACTAAAAGAGACGTCTTTTCTTTGAGGAAAAACTACTGATGATCTTATAGATACCCACGCATCAGTAAATCCCGAAAGTCTCGTATATGCAGAGAGTATTTCTTCTTGCACTTCTTTAGAAAACTCTTCCCTAACAAACAAATCTTCTACCTCTCTTGACTCTGGATTTCTACCTTTAGCCAAAAGTTTAGAATTATTTTCCTCAAATACTTTCAAAGCAAATTCTGAAAAAACCTCACTTGAAAGCACAAAAAATTCAGGGACAGGTACATCCATATCCTTTAATTTGAAAAGACTATAGCCCTTTCTTCCAACAACTTCCTCTTTTAAATCTTTTGCTGAATAGTCCTCAAAGAAATAGATTGCACTTTTTCCTAAGCTCTCGTTACTCATCTATACTGGGCAGTACAAAATTTATATGTATAAATTACTAAACAATACCTTTAGCCTTTAACTTTTGCAAGTCTATGTAGAACTCATAGAATATCTTGAGAAGTACTAAAAGTGGAACTGCTATGAGACCACCAACTGTCCCCAAGAGAGTAATTAAAATGATTACTCCTAAAAGAATGATAATGGGTTTTAATCCGACTGCATTACCCATTATTTTTGGTGTAATTATATTATTCTCAACTTGTTGATACAGAGTGTAAAGAACCAAAACGGCAATAGCTTCTACTGGTCCAACTGTTATCAACGCAATCAGTGCCATTATGAATCCTGCCAATGTTGTTCCAAGAGTAGGAATTATACCCATCAATCCTGTAAAGACAGCAAGAGGAATAGCAAAAGGTACTTTAAGAAGTGTAAGCATAACCCCTGCAAAAACCATTGAAATCAAACTGATTGTACCCTGACCAAGAACCCATCCACCTAACTTTTCCTCCATATCTATAAATAGCTTTTTAACTCTGTTTCTTTTTTCATCTGATCTAAACTTCACAAGAAGTAACTCTAAGAATGAATCGTGTTCTAAAACAAGATAGATTGAGAATATGACGGCAGAGAAAAATGTAGCAAAACCTCCAAAGAAACCACCAAGAAAAGAGGTAAAAGTTTTAAAGTTGTCTACAGTAGGGGTGTTCTTAAACAAGTCTTCTATCGAGTTTTCAAATGCCTTTGTAGAGATATTTAATGAATGACCATTTATTTCAAAATGCCTCACATAGTTGAATGCATTCTCTATCCAAGTAGGAAGGATTTTAATAAATTCATCGATCTGATTTACAAAAGGAATAATTATTATTGAAATAATTGCAAAGAGTACTACAAAAAGAAAGAGATAAGAGAGGAAAACGGCCCATCCTTTAGTTACGTTTTTCTCCACAAACCAAGTAACTATTGGTCTAACAGTAGACATAAGTATAAAGCCAAGTAGAAGAAATGACGCTATAGAAAGGAGAGGCTTAGCCCAAAACATAATACTAAGAACCAGAACTATCAACACAATCAATCTGGGAGACAGATCTATTACTACTCTTCTTTCCATATTTTCATATCTATTAAGATTTTCGTTTTCTACAGAATATATCTTT
>CAZCCQ010000075.1:0-2956 GCA_964497595.1 uncultured Candidatus Saccharibacteria bacterium
TATATCCATCTGCAATACTGTCTAGTACGAATTTGGATATCCTATCCAATGGCACCTGTTTTTAAGAAGAGAGTTGAATTAGTATGTATACATCCCCTTCCTTAAGAGATCTGTCACTTCTAGTAGAAAAGAGATTGGTATATGCTGTTACAAAGGAGTTTAAACCCTTCTCTTTTGAGATATATTGTTGAGCAGTTATTTTCATTCTAATTAACTAAGAACTACAAATAGTAGAGAAATTAAGGTACCGACTATTGTGAAGAGAAGATACAAGACTACGAGACTTTTAACCAATTTGTTTTGTGGTGTTTTTACTGTTTCTGACAAGATTCGAATTCGCAAAAAGAGGAGGAAGGCGAACAGGAGATTTGCGAAAACAAGAATTATTAAAGGGAATTTAAGTAGTGAGAAAATATTTACTAGCTCTATTCCCTGACTTCCACCTAGATTGTCTAGCAATTGTTCTGCTTCGTTCATTAAATTTTACCCTCCTTTTTGGATTCCAATAGGTCTCGTAAGATATCTTGTGCATCCCTTGGTCTAGGGATATTGTCAAACTCTAATTCTGCCTTCGTTCCTGCTGTTTGAATGTAAACTGTTCCAATATCAATTGTGCTAGACAAGACTCCTATCTGCTTTACTGTAAGATCTTGGATATTTTCTAAACTAGCTTCTACTAATGAATGGGAAATTATTGATGTAAAGTCTAAATCTATTACTCTTTTATCTGTGATGATATTAACATTGTAATACCACCTAACAAAGGCATATATGACTATAGAGAGTATTAGTAGAAAGGATATGACAAATATTGATATTCCAAACGAGGCGGAAAGTATTGACTTCGGGATAAAGGCAAGGAGAAGAAATGGGAGAAAGAGAGTAAGAAGTGCTGCTGCTATGTACGGTAAGTACACAAACCAGTGTGATCTTATGATTAATATTACATTCTCATCAATTTCTTTTCCTAGAAAAGTGGTGCTTTTGGGGAAAATTACAAAAGAGGGAGTACTTTCTTTCTTCAAAGATTCAACAAAAGACATTTTGAGGTTACTAAACTTCTTTGGAATTTTAGCCGACTCCTTTTCTAACATAGCAGAGAATACCATAAAACTATTACTACAACAAGCTATTTTCTCTCGATATTAAAGTAGGCGTACGAGGATTGTTGCTGTATTCTCATATGACCTGGTGCCATCTGATTATATATGTCCTTGAAACCAAAACCAGTGATTGCAACCATACCCCTGTTGGTATAGAAAAAGACATTTGTGGTAGAGCCATTCTCAAGTGCAACCGTTACGTTTGATATAGATGTTACCGGACTACTTAGGAAAGATTGAATTTCCGAAAGAGAGTATGGAACTTTGTCATATCTGTTGTAGTCAAGTCTTCCTGGACACTTACTGTAATCACTTGGTAACAATCTAGACTTATCAGGAGTACTCCTTAAACCAAGACCATTTTTTACAAGATATCCATTAACCATAATTAACATTTCTTGAGGAGATAACCAAGGAGAGTGTCCACAATTTTCGCCTTGTGGGTCAGGAGAGTATCCTGCTCTGTACCAAGATTTGTAAAACCAACTTACTCCTGAACGCTTCTCCCAAGCATCATTAAACCAGTTTGTACCTCCACCACTTTGCGTATCCCACCCTACATTATTTATCCAACCTCCGTGTACTGCAGCATATTGTGTAGAAACAGGAGAATTATCTGCACTTACAAGAATCTGTCCTCTTGTTTGCAATACAGCTGTTTTCCAAGCACCACTCTTTAGGGGAGTACTGAACACCTGGCAACTCTGAGTAGTACATATTCCTTTCCTTCCATTAGCTGTATATCTTACTGCAAATGTTCGTGCCGCTATTGCTTGTGCCTTTAACACCTCTATATTCCAACTTTCTGGGACCTCCTTTATGCCCAACAGATAGTAATCTTCAAACGAAAGAGAACCGTACCCCTCAACCCATATATTTACTAAGAGTGCTTCTGTTCCATACCCTGCATTGACTAGTCCTGTAGAAATTCTTGTCCCTGGATAGTATGCAGAGAGAATTTGCGATGCAGACTGTCCAGCTTCAGCTCTTGCTTTTGCTCCCCACTGACTCATTCCATTCCTATGTGTGTACGCACCTATGGAGAAAACGCCAAAATATCCAGCAGGTGCTTGAGATATTGCCGTCCCTCCTCCACCTCCGGTATCTCCTCCAGTTGAGACAAGACCGTAGCTTCTAGCCGCTATTAAAGCAGACTGAAGTTGAGAAACCTTCTTGTTCAAATCAGTAATCTCCGCACTTAGCACCCCTTTTTGTGAATATTGTTTATTTAATTCTGCCTGTAATTTAGACTTCTCCTCTGCTAAAAATGAGTATGACTTATCCAAATCTTTCTTCTGAGTATTTAACTCTTCCTTCTGTTTGTCTAAGTTTAACTTCGCGTCTGCAAGATTTGTAAACTCACCACTTATTTTCTCTATTTCATCTTTTAGCAAAGATATTAGATTGCTTCTAACATAGAAACCTTCAACCATATTACCCCAACTTTCGAATGAAAACAGGAAGTTTGTCACCCTATTCCGTGATTTTATATATAAATCTGTGGAGATTAGATCTAAAGAAGCCTTTTTGTTCTGTAGTTCTACTTCTGTCTTCTCTATCTGCTCAACTTTCTCAGCGATCTGTTTCTCATTCTCGTCAATACTTGTTTGTAACTTAGTTATCTCTTCGGTTATTAGAGATATTTTCTGACTTAAAGAACTATTACTTCCTTTGATTTCTGCAATCCTCTTTTCAACATTGCTTAACACACCCTTCTTCTCTACAATTTGTTGAGTACTCTGAGATATTTGCTGTTCTAGATTTAGAATTTCGTCAGAATATACTGGGTATTTCAACAAAGAGAATATATATATGGGGAAAAAGAGAAGAATAAGTAGGTTAATTTTGATTTG
>CAZCCQ010000076.1:0-2920 GCA_964497595.1 uncultured Candidatus Saccharibacteria bacterium
TTCTTGAGGGTGAAAAAGATTTTCATATACAGGAGGAGATGAAAGAAGAAATTAAAGAGTATTTGAAAGACACTCTAGAGCAGAACAAGATTTTTTCTGCTCCGTATTTAATGACTGGTGTGGTTTATGGCGATAATGTTGATATAAAAAGTTTTAAAGTTATTGGCAAGGAGAAGAAAGAAGAAAAGGAATGGGATGATAGTACCAATCTAATTGTAACAGGACATATTATTCCAAAAGAGAATACTAGTCTCATTAAAAAACAGGACTCTTCTAAAGAAGAGTTGGACTGGAAACCTACAGCTCAGGATTTGTATCAGTTACTGTATATAAAGAAATTGATAGAAGAAAGTGGGTACCATAACATTGATACTATGATGTCCTTACTCATTCCCAATGGAGATCTTTACTTCATATATTGGCAAGGAGATAGCATAAGAAAGACAAAGGTTGCTTTGTAATAAATTTACTTCTTTTTCTTACCCTCTCCAAATTTCACCTTATCTTTGTAAATCTCCTTTGTAGATTTATCTATCTCGTGTCTCATTTGAGGGAATAAAGTACCTTCTCTTGCAGTAACATCTTCCATAAACCAGAATATTCTCTCACTCTGGCCATATCCACTTACAGGTGGCATTCCATACTCCAACATCTCCACAAAATCAATATCTAACATATGGGCCTCATCATCTCCACTCTCCCTCAAATCTTGTTGCTCCAAGAATCTTTCTAACTGATCTTGTGGATCATTTATCTCAGAATAACCATTCCCTAATTCACTACCAGCAATAATGACTTGGAATCTTTCTGTTATTGTTTCATCTTCTTGATGTGATTTTGCTAAAGGAGATACAAATTTAGGATGGTTTACTAGGAATACTGGTCCTGATATTGTAGTTCTAATATTCTTCCATAAATTATCTATCATCCTATTTCTATTTACCTCACCACCCATTTCGATGTTCTTCTCATTGATAACTTTCAATATCTTTTCATCACTATCCTTGAAAATATCCACACCAAAGTTCTCTTTTATTAAATCTACATAGTCCAACTCCTTCCATTCATCTGCTAAATCAAAAGTATGCCCTCTTGTAGTAAATTCTGTTTTACCATAAACCTTGTTTGCTATCTCTAAGAATAATTCTCTAACTAATGCCATATTATCCCTGTAATCTGCATATGCCCAATACCATTCAATATCGTAGAATTCTTGCAAATGCTCATCATCAATACCCTCATTCCTGAAGTTAGGACCAAATGTATATATCTTCTCAAAACCTGCACCTATCAATCTCTTTTGATATAGCTCTGTAGAAATTCTTAAATAGAAATCTTGATCCAATGCATTGTGATGAGTAATAAAAGGTTTAGCATCTGCCCCTCCAGTTATCATCTCTAGAATGGGAACCTCTACCTCCAAAAAGCCTTTACTTTGTAGAAATTCTCTTTGTACATTCCAAAACTTAGCTTTCCTTTCAAAGAGTTTTACTCTCTCTGGATTGATTACCAAATCTAAGTATCTTCTTCTGAATTTCTGTTCTTTCTTTAGTAGCTTTCTTGGAATAGGTCTAAGAGCTTTGGTAAGCAATCGGATATTTTGAACCATTATGGAAATTTGTCCTGTTTTTGTTTTTCCGATAGTTCCATATACTTCTACAAAATCTGCAAGGTCTAGTAATTCTAAATGTCCCCACCCTAAATATCCTTTTTTCAAATCTTCAGTTAAATCATCTTTTCTAATCATTAACTGAATCGTTCCGGATTGATCTCTAATATCCCCAAATATTAACTTACCGTGCTCTCTCCAAGCAGTTACTCTCCCTGCCAAGCAAGTATTGTTACCATCAAAGGAATCAAACTTCTCAAGAACCTCCCCTATCATATTCTCTCTATGTGATTGTGCTGGATATGGATCTATACCTAAATCTCTTAACTGCTTTAACTTTTCAAGCCTTACTTCCCTTTGTCCAATTAGATTACTCTTGAGATTGTCCTCCATACTTCATTAAAATTCATATTAGAATAATAGGATTATATCACAAGAGAAATACTATTCGTGTATAACAATGTAGTCTCCTTTTTCAAATCTTTCATAGAGATATTTTGCATCTTGAAGAGTCATTCTAATACAGCCAGCACTTTCTCTTCGTCCAATATTTGACTCAGGTTCAAACCATTTACTGCCATCTTCCCTGTACATCCATATCAATGCGTGTAATCCATACCAAGAATTTTGTTTTTTACTGTAATAAAAAGCCATCCAGTAAGGCATATATTTACCACCAGGTGCTATTGGAGAGAGCCCTTTGTCTACAATAGGAAATACTCCATATACTTGCCAGCCATATCTTGGTCCTGATAGATCTATTACTTTGTCTATATTCCCACCTATCCAAACATATAATTTCTGTTGTGAGTTATCTATCTCGATATATTTATCATATAACTCTCCATCTGTTCCTGGAGAGATTTTTGAAGGCAGTGCTATTGTAATTTCTTCTTCCATTTGCATTACTGCTCTGCTTACATCTTCATACAAATTTGAATAATCTGGTACGATATCTTGTGCTCTACTTCGAAATTCTCCTTTGGTATTTTTAACGGTTACTTTTTTAGCAAATATTTCGTCATAATACGGGACTATTTCTTTAATGACTACTTCATCAAATTTATATTTAGGTAGGATTTGGCCTGTTGTCGTATCTACAAATTTAGCTGACGTTATTGGTTTGCAGATATTAGAATAACATACAGTAAAATTAAATTGTTTTACTGCTGTATGATCAACTTCATCTAAGTATTCTATTTTGCTACTTTCTTCTTCTGCTATTACTCCAGCTACTTCTTTTTTATCTGTAGAAACATTTTCAATATATACAAAGAGAAGTGAAGTCAAAGCAATCGTCCATATGGTAGT
>CAZCCQ010000077.1:0-2869 GCA_964497595.1 uncultured Candidatus Saccharibacteria bacterium
ACTAGCAGATCTCTTAAGAATATATCTGTTAGTTTCTGTTTTCTCAACTTTTGCATAATGTCCAGTTGCCACATACTTAATATTCATCTTGGTAGCTGTTCTCAATAGCTCTTCAAATTTAACATATCTATTACACAATACACACGGATTCGGAGTTCTTCCTGCTAGATACTCCTCTACAAAATACTTAATTACTTTTTTCTCAAATGTTTTTTCTAAGTTAATGATATGATGCTCTATCCCGAGTGTATTAGCAACTTTCTTGGAATAGTTAATAATTTCACTTGAAGAACACATACTACTATTTTGACTTCCTTTGTTATCAAACATTTGAAAAGTCACTCCCACTACCTCATATCCCTTTTCTCTTAGAATATGAGCCGAAACTGCACTATCTACTCCTCCACTAATACCTACTAAGACTTTTTCCTTTGTATTACTTTTTTTCATTCTTTTTGTAATTATCTATTGCAGACTTAATTGCTTCTTGGGCAAGGTTTGAGCAGTGCATCTTAATTGGTGGCAGACCATCTAGAGCTTCAGCTACATCCATATTTGTTATCTTTAATGCTTCCTCTACTGTTTTTCCTTTGACCATTTCTGTAACCATACTGCTAGTTGCTACAGCTGCTCCACAACCAAATGTTTGAAACTTAACATCAGTTATTATATTTTTCTTAATTTTTAAGTACATTTTCATAATATCTCCACATACTGGATTTCCTACTTCACCTACTCCGTTTGCATCTTCTAAAACGCCAACATTTCTAGGGTTCATAAAGTGATCCATTACTTTTTCGCTGTACTGTTCCATATGATTATTTACTAATGTTATTGTAAAGAGGAGACATTACTCGTAGTTTTTCTATTATTGAAGGTAATGACTTGAGTAGGTATTTAATCTCTTCCTCCGTATTGTCCTTTGAAAGTGAAATTCTGAGTGAACCGTGAGCTATTTCGTGTGGTCTACCAATTGCTAGAAGGACGTGAGAGGGTTCTAAAGAACCTGATGTGCAAGCAGAACCACTAGATGCACATATCCCTAGTTGGTCTAACATTAGAAGTATAGATTCTCCTTCTATGTATTTAAAGCATATATTTATATTACCTGGGAGTCTTTTCTGTCTATCGCCATTAAGTATTGTTTCGGGGATATTTTTTAAAAGGTTATTTATAGTTTTTTCTCTTAGATTTGTTATATATTCTGTTTTACATCTTATATCTTTAGTTGCTAGTTCTATAGCTGTTCCTAGTGCTACTATACTCGCAACGTTTTCAGTACTAGCTCTTTTGCCTCTTTCTTGTCCTCCTCCGTGTAGTAAATTATCTATACTAACTCCATTTCTTACAAACAATGCACCTATTCCTTTCGGTGCATTTAATTTGTGACCTGATATTGAAAGTAAATCTACATTTAGTTCGTTAACATCTATTTCTACATTTCCTACAGCTTGTATAGCATCTGTATGAAAGTATATTCCTTTTTCTTTAGTAATCTTACCTATTTCTTTTATTGGTTGTATTGTCCCTATTTCATTATTAGCAAACATCACAGTAACAAGTATCGTGTCTTCTCTTAAAACATTTAGAATATCTTTAACATCTACGATACCGTTCTCTTTTACAGGGACATAGGTTACTTCAAAACCTTGTTTTTCCAAATATTTACAGGTATGAAGAATCGCGTGATGCTCTATGTTAGTTGTTACGATGTGCTTCCCTTTCTCTTTGTTAGCGTAAGCTACACCTTTTAAGGCCCAGTTATCAGATTCTGTTCCTGAATTAGTAAAGTATATTTCATTTTTTTGAGCACCTATAACACTTGCAACTTTCTCTCTAGCCACTTCGATTGCTTCTTTAGCCTCTCTTCCTAGTGAATATATGCTAGAAGCATTTCCATATGATTTCTTAAGATACGGAAGCATACTTTCTAATACTTCTGAAGACACCTTAGTAGATGCTGCATTGTCGAAATAGTACAGATGTTTATCCATACTATATTTTACCATTTATTACAGGAGTTTATTTATTATTTACATCAAAGGTGATTACAGCATTCTCACTTGCCTCAAACTGTCCTACCTCATTAACAGGAGATATTACTTGAACACATATTTCATCTTCATTCGGTTTACTAATTTCGGATATTACAGAAACTTGCTCAGGATAACTCTCTCTAATCACAGCAGATGTGCTAATAGTATAGCAAGGGTTTGGTAGCTCACCTACTATTTTGTACTCCCACAAGTTGTTGCCTTTGTATTCTTTTGTAAATGTAAAATTCTCCTTTTTTATCTCTTGTATAACACCATTCTTGTTACTAGGTGTTTCTTCTTTCTTAATAGGTTTCTTTTGAATAAAAATAAGATATACAAAGCCAATAACTATGATTAGAATAACTAAGATAACTCCAAAACCTAAAACATCTTTCTTACTCATATACGGTTACTTGTTTAAATTAGTTTTTCTACTCTTAACTCCATATATTAGTAATGCCCATACGCTAGCTAACATCATAATAGTACCGGCACTAATCATAACAATATCAAAATACACATCACCTAGATTTGCCACGATACCAACAACTATACATAAAATTGCAGTAGAGAGACTAATAAAGGTGTCGTAGACAGCATACTGATACCCTTCTATACCACTATCTACATTCATAGCAAAAAGCTTCCTCCAGTTATTTACACTAAGAGAAACACCTAAACCGAATATGAATTGAAGAATGTAGTAATGCATAGGGATAGAAATATGAGGGTAGAGAGTATAAGGAAGTCCCATTAGTATTGTTCCTATTGCTAATACCAAAATCTCATCTTTGTCACTCTTGATCTTGTCAGTAATGATACCTACTGGAATT
>CAZCCQ010000078.1:0-2828 GCA_964497595.1 uncultured Candidatus Saccharibacteria bacterium
TTTTTATATTGTTGTGACTGTCAATTGTAGTCATAGTCTGATATTTTTCACTTCTTGACCAGAAAGCTTTTACAAAAGTAATATTACTTAAGCTGCTCTTTTTATTACTTATTTCTACTAGAAATGAATTAGCAAAAAAACCATACTGATCATTATCAATTAATCCTCCCAATACTTCTCTATAATCAAAATTGTAAGTTTGTTCACCATGATTATATATTTCTAAACTACTAAGTTCTGATTTCAATGGAAGTCTTTCATCAGTATGAACAACATATGGCATTTTGTAATCAGGGTATGGATAATAAAATTTGTAATGAAAGCCCGCTTTCTCAATAATATCTATCAACTCCCTTTTTCCTAAAGTTTGAATATCATGGTTGTCATAATTCTTAAGTCCTAAATACTTTATGCCGTAGTGGTCCTCCGTTGACCCAGCCCAGTACTTAATACCATATCTATTCTCAATAGCTATTAAAATAACCCCTCCTGGTTTTAGAAAAGATTTAAGAAGGTTCAAAAAATCTGAAAAAGGATCTTCTGTTTGAAAAAACCTTTTTGAATACTCATAGACACCTATTAGTATAATATAGTCAAATTTATCTTCCAGCTTTACATTGTTGATATTACCTACAATAACCTCTAAATTATCACAATCTTTATGACGATAGTAGATGTTCTCAGCTCTTCTCTTTGAATACTCACAAGACACTACTTTCTTTGCCTCCCTGCAGAGCGCTCCTGTACAAGACCCTAGACCACCACCTACCTCTAAAATAGTTGCGTCCTTTTTAAACGGGTACCAGTTTATTATGTTCTCTCTAACAGGTGTTGTTGCATAAAAGAAATGTCCTCCTTCAGGATTCTTTCCTTGCTTATAGAGTTCTAACATCTCACCCTCTATATCTCCACTATCGTATAGAACTTTGTCCTCACAAAATTTATAATTTATTTTTGCCATATTAATACCTCTTCCATACAGTCCTATTAATATATCCTGTATAACTTAAAATTATTCTAACAACCTTAGCAGCTAAAATATCATTATTATAATCATCTACAACCCTTGTTCTAATATTCTGTGATGTAACAGTATTAATAGCATCTAGTACACCTTGCTTATCTACCCCACTCATAATAATTGTACCCTCATCCATACCCTCTGGTCTCTCATGTGCCTCTCTTATTGTAATAGCAGGAAACCCTAACAATGATGATTCTTCTGTAATAGTACCACTGTCTGAAATAACACAAAAAGCATTCTCTTGAAGCTTAATATAATCAGCAAATCCTAAAGGCTTCATAACTTTAACAAGAGGATTAAACTTAATCTCTCCCGCATCTATCTTCTTCTGAGTCCTTGGATGAGTAGAAAATATTATTGGTAATTTATACTTCTCTGCTACTGCATTGACTGAATCTACTAAAGATGCAAAATTCTTAGGATTATCTAAATTCTCCTCTCTATGTGCACTAAGTACAAAATACTTCTTAGGTTCAACTTCCAATCTCTGTAACACATCACTCTTTTCAATACTCTCTTTGTTCATTGCAAAAACTTCCTTCATACTACTACCAACCTTAATAACTGTTTCAGCTGGTATACCCTCTGCAATTAAATACTTCCTAGCATGTTCTGTGATTGTCATATTAATATCACTCAGATGGTCAACTATTTTCCTATTAATCTCCTCTGGAACCCTCTGATCAAAACATCTATTACCTGCCTCCATATGGAATACAGGAATCTTGTTTCTCTTTGCCGATATAACAGAAAGACAAGAATTTGTATCACCATATATTAGGAGAGCATCCGGCTTATGTTCTTTGAATAGTTCATCTGAAATCTTAATTACATTACCTATGGTCTCTGCAGGTGTTTCTCCTGCTGCATTCATAAAGATATCAGGCTTTCTAATACCCATACCTTCAAAGAAAATCTCATTTAATTCATAATCATAGTTCTGTCCTGTATGAACGAGAATATGCTCCGTATATTTATCTAATTCTGGAATAACGGTAGCAAGTTTGATAATCTCTGGTCTGGTACCAACAATTGTCATTACTTTCATAGCAATATTGTAAAAAATTACTTAGTATCTATCTCCATTTGACTAATCAAATGTTCATATACATCAGGATGATCCAAAACCCAATCTCTCATATCACTTACCATTGATTCATAGCTTGGGATATCGAAATCAAAACTCTCTGAAGTTCTCACCAAGGTTTTCTCACTGACAACTTCTGGATTATGATCAATTTCTATATCTTTATCAAAATATTTCTTAAAAAGTACAAGCAGACTATATTTATCAATTGTCTCATTGTTAACACAGTGCTGAAGACCCGTAAGATTATTCTCTAGTGCAACATCCATACATCTTGCTAACCATACTGTAGTAACTCCTGTCCAAAGAACCTTGTCATATCCACCAACCTTACCTTCTTGACTCATGAACCATTTGAAAAGACCAACACCATTCTCATTTGTATCTGGTCCAACTATGGAAGTTCGAAGAGTAACATTTTTGTCATTTACAACTTCACCCAAAGCTTTAGATCTTCCGTAAAAATCATTTGCATTAGGCTTACTTTTTTCAGTATAATTTCCATCAACTCCATCAAAAACACAATCTGTACTAACATGCAGAAATTTAAAATTATGTTTTTCAGAAAGTTCATCAAGATAATGAGGTAAAAAACTATTTATCTTGACTGCTAATGATTTGTTCTCCTCTGCACCTTTTGTAAGAATACCAATACAATTTATTACAACATCAGGTTTACTGTTTTCTATTATTTTCTCAATTCCATTAATATCTTTA
>CAZCCQ010000079.1:0-2649 GCA_964497595.1 uncultured Candidatus Saccharibacteria bacterium
CTCCTAATTTCTCATTAATACTTTTAATAATTTCAGAGAGAGGAGCTTTTTCATCATCCCCATAATTACTACCCTCAGAGTCTCTTAGTCCTCCTGGAATTATTCCAACTCCTTCATTCTCCCACTGAACATTTACAATTCCTTTTTTACTTAATTTGTAGTATTCAAGAGCAACTTCGTCATTTAATTGGAACCTCTCCTCAGGTGTTTTAGGTAGTGCATTTCTTAATAATCTTAGATATGCGTAGAATTTCTCTAATTCAATATCAGAAAATGTAATAACCTGACCAAGAAATGCATATGCTCTAAGGAATTGACTTGCTTTTTTCTTGAACGATTCCTTCTTCTCTTCTTCTAAGTTAGAAATCCTATCCATAGCTGGTTGAATATGTCTATACAACTCTCCTTGATCTTCACTCTTATGATATTTCTTGAAAAATATCTTAGAAAATTGATCAACTTCACTTTCCCAAAAGACTTGCATTTCAGTAAATTCGTATTTCAAATTGTATAAGACATTAGGATCAGACTTTTCCTCAATAGCTGTTAATTCATAATAAGGTTTAAAGGATTCGTATATCTCATCAAAATTGTTAACGAAGTCCATAATAAGAGTTTTTTCTTTACCTGGAGCAGTTCTATTTAATCTAGAAAGAGTTTGTACAGCTCTTACACCAGACAATGGTTTATCAACATACATGGCACAGAGTAGGGGTTGGTCAAATCCAGTTTGGTACTTATCTGCTACTAGTAATATTTTGTACTCATCTGTTGTAAATTTCTCAGGAAGCTCCTTCTCCCTAAACCCATTCAGCTCAACCTCTTTGTAATGTACACCACTATCATCAACTACAGTTCCGGAGAAAGCTACTAAAGTACCAATATCTTCATATCCCTTGTCTTTAATGTACTTCTTAAATTCTTTGAAGTAATTAACAGCATGGAGTCTTGAACTGGTAACAACCATTGCTTTAGCTTGTCCACCAATCTGAGGGGCGACAAACTCTCTAAAATGCTCAACAATGACCTCTGTTTTCTGTGCTAGGTTGTATGGGTGTAGTGAAAGGTATCTGGCAATAGCCTTGTTTGCTTTCTTTTTACTTAATTCTGGGTCATCTTCTATAGCTTTCTCAATCTTAAAGTATGATTTGTATGTAATATAGTTTTGCAATACATCTAATATAAAACCTTCTTCAATTGCTTGTCGCATTGAATATAAATGAGATGGTTCTGGCAAACCATCAGGTCCTGGGACTCCAAACACTTCAAGAGTCTTTGCTTTTGGTGTTGCAGTAAAGGCATAAAAACTCAGATTAGATTGCTTACCTCTTGCCCTCATAGACTCTCTTATCAAATCTTCTGTATCTTGTTCCTCTTCTTCGTTTCCAGATGTAAGTACTTCTTTCATCTGCTTACTACTTTCCCCACCTTGAGAGCTGTGTGCTTCATCAACAATGATTGCATACTTGTTCTCTTTTAATTCACTTACCTTGTCTAAAATGTATCCGAATTTGTGTATTGTAGTAATTATTATTCTCACCCCTTTATTCAATGCTTGACCTAATTGCTCAGAGTTTTTATCTATCCTTTGTACAACACCTTGTTTATGATCAAACTGATATATTGTATCTTGTAATTGTTTATCTAATACAACTCTATCTGTAACAACAATAATTGAATCAAACATTGGAGTATCAGTTTCATCGTGCAGGCTAGATAGTCTATATGCTAACCAAGCAATAGAGTTACTCTTTCCACTTCCCGCACTGTGTTGTACTAAGTAGTTCTTACCAATACCTTCAGTCTTCGTATCTTTAGATAATTTCCTAACAACATCTAATTGATGGTATCTTGGGAATATTACTGTTTCTTTTTCTATCTTCCCATCGGGTGTTTTAATTTCTTTCTTTTCAATATGTATAAACTTGTTAATAATATCCATCCAACTATCTTTAGTCCATATCTCTTCCCACAGATAACTTGTTTTGTATCCCTCTTCTACATTTGGGTTTCCTGCTCCTGTGCCATTTCCTTTGTTAAATGGTAAGAACTTTGTCTTCGGTCCATCTAACTTAGTAGTCATGTGTACCTCATTGGGATCTACTGCAAAGTGTACCAGGGCTCTTTGTTTAAATACAAAGATTTGTTCTTTGTTATCCCTGGTATATGCAAATTGATTCTTAGCATTGCTTACATCCTGTCCCGTGAATGGATTTTTAAGTTCTACTGTAGCTACTGGTATACCATTTAGAAAAAGAACTAAATCCAATGATTTATCTGTTTCCCTAGTAGAGTAGTGTACTTGTCTGGTAACAGATAGTATGTTCTTTTCATAGAGTTCTAGGGTGTCTGGATTTAGTCCAGATTCAGGTCTGAAGTATGCAAGGTCTAAGTGTACTCCACTGTCATCTATACCGTGTCTAAGACAGTCTAGAGATCCTTTAAGTGCTAGTTCTCTGGTTATTCTTTGTATTATTTGTTCTTCCGTTTTTCCTTCTAGGAGTCTTTCTAATCTTTCTTGTTGTGTTGATTGAAGAAAAGAGAGTAGTTTAGAAGGATCTAATCCTAGTTCAGCATTGTATTCTTTAGGATCTCCTTGTATATATCCTCCTTTTTGAACAAGAGAGTTTACTATGTTTGTTTCAAAGG
>CAZCCQ010000080.1:0-2573 GCA_964497595.1 uncultured Candidatus Saccharibacteria bacterium
GGAATTTCTTACTTGAATCAACAGCAGGCACACTGTATCAACTTGGATGGAATATCCCTGGTGCAGAGGATTCTATTGTAACTAATGGAACAGTTAGGGTAATTGCTGCAAATGGATTTAGATTTACTTCTGACGATTATACCGATTATTCTTTAGAAGCTGGCAGTGAAGTTACAATTGAGCTCCTGCCGGATTACGGTTACCAGTATGTATCCGGAGGCCTAAATGGCAATTCGACAATTCCTGAGGAAGGAAAAGCTTCTTACACTTTTATAATGCCAAACAATAATTTACACTTAAGTGCAATATTTGAAAGAACTTCAGACATAATTAGTCTTGATACTGAAAAAATAGCGGCCGCTAATATAGCAGTACCTTCTTCAGAAATTAATGGAAATGCAGAACTTCTCATAGGAGATGCTACAGATATTGACGAAGCATCTTTTGAATCACAGGCGGGTGATTTTGAGATTGATACATATCTAGACCTATCATTAAACGAAGTTATATATAAAGGAACTACAGAAGATGTATGGAGAACAAATATTACAGAACTTAATGAGAGTACAACTGTAACATTAACGCTTTCTGACGATCTCAAAGGTCATGCAGAATATATGATACTTAGAGATCATGAAGGAACAGTTGAAGAAATAGAGGGTATATATGATGCTAATACGGGAACCCTAACATTTGATACAGATGCATATTCAACATATGCATTAGCATATAATGATCCTGAGAACCCTGCTACCTTTGACAATATAATATGGAGTTTTGTAATTGGAATAATTAGTATATCAGGATTGTTTGTTGTTAGTAGATATAAAAAGGAATTTTAGAAGATTTCTCAAATAATTGAGATTATTCAAGAGGTTGGTAAGGAAGAATCTCATATGCGTAATTCTGATATCATTCAACATAAGGATTCTACCTTCGAACCAAGAGCTCTTAAAAACATCTCTTTTTTGATTATTTTCATCCACCAGGCCTTACTTTTGAAACTTTCCCTTTTTAGGATCAAAATAAGTCAATCTACATAAGGGTTTTGAAAGAGGATGGACGGGTCTTGTTGGAACATGTTGAAAATGGCGGAATGGACGGGACTCGAACGGAGCTAAGATATTGTCAAACAGGTAAAGGGTTTGTTGGATTGATGGTTCGAACACCGTTCTCTAGGTGGATAGGTCAGCTTACTTAACTACTTTTTCCAATACTTTTATTGTAGAATCTTGAAATAAGTTAATCACTTTTCAAAATGAAAAAATCATATAGGGCTGGAGCAGTAATAATAAATAATGAAAATAAAATAGCTTTAGCAAATGAACATCTTTGGGGATTTCCAAGAGGGGGTGTAGAAGAGAACGAAGAATATATAACAGCTGCTAAGAGAGAAGTACTAGAAGAAGTAGGCTTAGAAGAATTTGATTCGATAGAAGAGCTTGGTGTTTATGATAGATATCCTAGTGGAATAACAGAAGATACTCCAGGAGCATATCCAATGGAAATACATATGTTTCTTTTTAAAACCAACTATACAGGACCTCTAAATCCAAAAGATGAGTCTGTGAAGGAAGCGGGGTGGTTTAGCTATGAAGAAGCATTAGAGAAACTAACTGATGAAAAAGATAGAGAATTTCTACAAAATCATTTGGAAAAGATCTCGGAATCTCAAGAAGAGTGGTTATTATCCACAAAACATAGTTAACAGAAACAGGACTCTCACCAATTAAAGATTTTTGAGGTTAGCAGATAACGAAGCTACAAAGGGCTTTCTACTTCGAACGGAGGGGTGCTAAAAACTGGTCCGAAAACGAGGATTTTCATCCACCAGGCTATTATTTCAAAAATGGAACAATTTGAGAGAAAATAATTCAATCTTCATAAGCATTCTTAAGGATAGTGGACAGGTCTTGTAGCAACCAAAGGAATATGGCGGAAGGTATGGAATGACTTTCGAAAGAGGATTATAATTTAATTATGAAATTTAATCTTTTAAAAATATTCAACATGGATCCAGAAAGGAAAGAGAATTCCCAGTGGGAAGGTGTAGAACCTACTTCGTTAGCAACTGATCTTGTAGATCAGGGTCTCGTTAGAGAGGGTTCTCATGTATTAGATCTCGGTTGTGGCTTTGGAAGGAATTCAAATTGGTTAGCAAGTAGAGGTGCTGTTGTTCATGCTGTAAACATAAATGATACAGAATTGAATGAAGCCAAAAAGAGGGCAAATGAGTTAGGTATTACTGTTAATTATGTAAATGCCGATGCAGGCTCTCTTCCATTTGCAGATTCTTCGTTTGATGTCATATTAGATGCTGGTTGTACACATATGTGTGATAGAGAGACACAAGAGAAATCTGTTTTAGAGGCTAATAGAATTTTAAAACCAGGTGGATATCTACAATTCTTTGGTTTTAGTAAAGAACATCCATCATACAAAAAGAATCCTGAGAATCCTCAGTTTAGAGATATAGAAGATATCAAAAGGCAGTATGGAGAATATTTTGAAATTGGAGAACCAAAGAGAAAGGAATGGAAGCATGATGGTGATACACATATAGGATTGGAAAT
>CAZCCQ010000081.1:0-2458 GCA_964497595.1 uncultured Candidatus Saccharibacteria bacterium
TCTTTTCATTATCTTTAATTGTAATCTCTATTCTGCAATATGATTTATCATAGTCTTGTTCTGTATTTATGTATTCGTCTGATATTGCCCAAGGAGATTTACCGTTTGTGAGAATATATATTGCTTCTAATAGTGTACTTTTTCCTACTGCATTGTCACCGTAGAATACGACGATATCCTTTTTAATATCTATTTCAAAGTTTTTAAACCTTCTGAAATTTGTTAGTTTTATCTTTTTGATCACGACATATTGATTATATCTTAAAAAAAAGCTTTTGTAGATGTGATATACATAACTAAGACGAGGGATTTACTCGGGGCTGTTTCGTTGTATGATTGAGTGCTCTTTGTCAGATGGTACAATCCATCAAACTAATTGATACAGTAACAACTCTGGTCTAGTCAGAACCCTATGTCTTCAATATAGCTAAGAATGCTTCTTGTGGTATATTGACTTGTCCTATCTGTTTCAATCTCTTTTTTCCTTTCTTCTGTTTCTCAAGTAGTTTTTTCTTTCTCGAATAATCACCACCATATAGTTTTGCTGTAACATCTTTTCTAAATGCCTTAACATCTTCTCTTGCAATTATTGTAGAACCAATAGCAGCTTGCAAAGGTATGGGGAATTGCTGTCGGGGTATTACATCTTTCATTACCTCTAGGAGTTTAACAGCTTTTGTTCTTGCTAATTCTCTTACTTCAAGAAAATCTAGTACTGAAACCTCATCGTGATTTACAAGTACAGATACTTTTACAATATCTGCAGGGAAATAATCTATAAATTCATACTCCATAGATGCATAACCACTGGAGATGTTTTTCATCTGATCGAAGAAGTTAGATATTAGAGATACGAGAGGCATATCGTATTCTAGAACGATATATTGATCTTTTAATTGTATATCACTAACATTGGATTGTAGGTACTTAGTATTAACATACTGTCCTCTTTTTAATTGACACAAAGCCATTAGGTCTCCTAAATATTTCTCTGGTGTCATTATTTCTGTTCTTACCCAAGGTTCTCGAATTTCTTTAATCTGTGCAGGATCTGGTAACTCGTGAGGAGCTTGTATTACCATTTCACTTCCATCAGTCTTTGTTAGTTGATATTCAACAGTAGGTGCTGTCACTATTAAATCAATATCATATTCTCTTTCAAGCCTCTCCTGAATAATTTCCATATGCAAAAGTCCTAGGAATCCACATCTGAAACCAGATCCAAGAAGGTTTGATCTTTGATCTGCAAATGTCAGTGAAGCGTCATTTAGTGAAAGTTTAGTTAAAGCAATTTTTAGATCCTCATAATCCTCTGTATCAGTAGGGAAGAATGTTGCAAACATATTTGGTTTTGGAATTTTGTATCCTTCTAATGGTGTAGTATCTTTCTTGTTTGAAATTGTGTCTCCAACTGTAAAGAAACTAATATCTTTCATACCTGTAGCAATATATCCGACCTCCCCAGCACTTAAAATGCCTACTTCTTCAAGATTGGGATTAAAGATACCTATCTCTGTTGGTTTGAATGATTGTTTTCTTTGTATCATATGGAGTTCTTCTGCTTTGCCAGGAGTGTATGTGTATTCCCCATCAAATATTCTTACTGCAATTACAACACCTCTATGTTCATCGTAGAATGAATCGAAGACTAACGCTCTTAGAGGTTTCTTTCTATCTCCTTTTGGTGGTGGTGATTGTTTAATTATTTCATCAAGTAATATCTCTACATTCTGACCTGTTTTACCAGACACCTTTACAATTTCATCTCTGGGGAATCCGAGTAGTGCTTCTATCTCTTTCTCTCTTTCTTCAATATTAACATCAGGTAAGTCTATTTTGTTCAGTACTGGGATTAGTTTGAGTCCTAAATCTAATGCTTTTCTAGTATTGGATATCGTTTGAGCTTGTATACCTTGACTTGCATCAACTAGAAGTAGAGCAGACTCGCAGGCCGCTAAGGATCTAGATACTTCATAGGAGAAATCAACGTGTCCAGGGGTATCAATTAAGTTTAATTCGTATCCTTTCCAATTCATTTTACAAGCTTGTAATTTGATAGTTATACCTTTTTCTTGTTCTAAGTCCAGTTTGTCTAGTACTCTTTCTTTTTTCTTTCTTAAAACAGTATCATTATGTACAGCCTCTAGCATTCTATCTGCTAATGTAGATTTGCCGTGATCAATGTGGGCTATGATTGAGAAATTTCTAATCTTTTCTAATGGAGTAAAATTTACCATATTTGCCATTATATCCTATGAGAAAGCCTTTTTGTAGGTATTAAGTAAAAAAGTAGATTAGAGAGATTTAAAGTCTTTACTGAACAGTGAAGATGACGGATATATTTTCTGGGAAGAGTGTATCTTCTGTATTTTGTATTGACATATATAGTCGTACTTTACTATTTGGCTCTAAAGTTATTTTCCTTGTATATACTTCTTTGCTGGAGTCTCTAAGGACA
>CAZCCQ010000082.1:0-2389 GCA_964497595.1 uncultured Candidatus Saccharibacteria bacterium
GAGTATTTTACCAAAATAGGGAGAATCTAAAGTAATCAGTTCATTATTTATCCTGCCAGCAATTAACTCTATCTCAAACAGTATTTTGTTGTATACAGATATAGCAGATTTCTTCTCATCTGTATCGCTTTCTGCTTCTATTTCCTGAATTTGTCTTTCTAGTTCCTCTTCTAAACTATTGAGCTTTTCTAGTAAAGAATTTAATTTCCTTTCCGTAATTTTTGTCACTTTCTTTAAATGAGGATATTCTTCTTTCTCAATTTCACTTTTCTCTTTCACAACTCTAAAATCAGATATTTTTTGAATATCCTTGTAAAGGGGGTTCAGGTAGTTTTTGAATGTTTGCACCTTTATTCCTGCGGAAAAGTTATCACAGAGTATATTACAAAACGGGTATAACAAACAAGCTCTTGAAGTTAAGTAAAGAAGCTAATATATTGTATTATGAATGGACAGATAAAATTCCTAGTTATTTTCATAGTGATATGTGTTGCAGCTGTTTTCCTGCAAGAGAAACTTCATTTTTTAGGTATTTCTGTAACAGATAATAAAGAGAGGGATAATGTAAATTTAGAAACAGAAGGCAAAGAGGGCGAGAGTTCCAAAGATGAAGTATTAAATTATGTTCAGATAGTGATAGGTGATGGGAAGAATGTAAAAGTGAATGTAGAGGTTGCAGATAGTGATGCAGAAAGGACTTTAGGTTTGTCTAATAGGAAATATCTTGGGGCGTATGATGGTATGTTGTTTGTTTTTGATGAGAGTGTTAACAACTCTTTTTGGATGAAGGATACATTGATTCCTCTGGACATTATTTTTATTGATTCAGATAAATATATTGTGGATATTAAAGACAACAATGCACCTTGTACAGAGGAGTACTGCCCTATGATTCACTCATCAGAGAAGTACAAGTATGTCTTAGAGGTGAATGCTAATTTCTCAGAGGAAAATGATATTAGAATAGGGAATGGAGTATCTATTCATCTAGACTCTTCAATTTAATTTCTAGAAGATAATTATGATTACTACTTTAATAGATTGGCTGGTGTATTTGATTAACAGTATTGGATATGTAGGTGTGTTTCTGTCTATGTTCATTGAGAGTTTTTTCGCACCTATCCCTAGTGAAATAATTCTTCCTTTCTCGGGTTTTGTAGCCTCTCAAGGGAGTCTAAATCTTTATTTAGTGATACTAGTTGCAACTTTAGGAGCATACTTAGGCTCACTTCCTTTCTATCTTGTAGGAAGATGGGGGGAGAATAGTGTAAATACTTTTTTAGAAAGATATGGGAGGTATCTTTTCATATTTAAAAGTGATATTGAGAAGGGATACTCTGCTTTTGACAAATACGGTAACATCTTAATCCTCTTTGGGAGAATAATACCAATAGTTCGTACCGTGATATCATTTCCAGCAGGTGTCACAAAGATGAATTTTACTCTGTTTTCCTTGTATACAATAGTTGGGACTGCCATTTGGTCTACAATACTTATATTTGCAGGATTTACTTTAGGTTCTAAGTGGGAAATTGTTTCAGGCTATGTAGATAGATACGAGAAGGTAATCCTAATGATAATAGTTCTTCTTGGTATTTTGTATATTGCTAGAGGAATTAAACAAATGAGAGCTAAATAGCTCCCCTGAGCAAAGACTCACCTGTCATTTCTGATGGCTTAGATATGCCCATTAAATCTAGAATTGTAGGTCCCACATCTTTTAGAGCTCCGTAGGGGAGGAATCTGGGCTTAATCTCTGTACCTAAAATCATTAGCGGTACAGGGTTTAATGAATGCTCTGTGTCTATTCCATCTCCTGAGACATTTAGCATCTCCTCTACATTGCCGTGATCAGAGGTTATGATTACAGCACCATCTCTGGCAGTAAAAGCTCTAGCTAATTCCTTTACACAGTAGTCGACAACTCTTACAGCCTTTATACCTGCCTCTAGATTTCCTGTGTGTCCTACCATATCGGTATTCGCGAAGTTTACTAGTGTAAAATCAAACATCTCTCTGTTGATTCTATCTAGTAATATAGTTGTGATCTCAGGTGCACTCATTTCTGGTTTTAAATCGTAGGTAACTACTTTGGGAGAAGGAACAATTATTCGATCTTCTTTATCATAGATAATAGAGGTTCCACCATTAAAAAAGTATGTTACGTGTGGGAATTTCTCTGTTTCAGATATTCTTAACTGACTCTTTCCTTCAGAAGAAATGACATTTCCTACAGTTAAATTAATATACTGTTTTGGGAAAATCACTTTATCAGGATAATTTTTTCGATACTCTACCATACTAGCGAGGAAAAGATTTGGTATCTTTTTTCTTTGGAAACCAGTAAACGAATCTGAGATGAATGCATCTGTCAGTTGTAGCATTCTAT
>CAZCCQ010000083.1:0-2382 GCA_964497595.1 uncultured Candidatus Saccharibacteria bacterium
GAAATCGTCTAAAGATCTTTTTAAATGATACTGTACTTTCATTGAGAAGTTTCTTCCCCTCTATATACGCCACACAGAAGAGGAAAATGGAGAAACAGACAGTACCTCCAAGATATGTAATACTATCAAGAATACCTCTACCATCGTAGAACAAAGAGTTGATGTGTACAAAAGACATTAGTACAATGGCAACTCCCTTAAGGATATCAATGCTCTTTTCTCTCTCAGGCATATGCTATTTTAACATAATTCTACTACTCTATGCGTTTACACTCTCTGAGAATTTTTCATCTTCCTCATCTGCCATAGCATCTTCTTTAGTACTATGCACAATCCCATCTATATGATTAGGTGGAGTGTAAATAGTATACATCTTAAGCTCTTGGCTCTCTGATGTATTTATCAAATTATGCTTAACACCTGCAGGTACAATTACAACAAAGTCGTCTTTAATCTCTGTCTCCTCTCCATCCATAACTATTTTACCTTCACCTTGTTCAACTCTAAAGAATTGATCCACCTTAGGGTGTACTTCTTCACCAATATCTTCTCCTGGTTTAAGAGACATAAGGACTAATTGCATATGAGGACCTGTAAAGAGTATCTTTCTAAAGTTACTATTTTCAACAGTCCTGTTTTCGATATTGTCTACATAACCAACCATATGTGTAAGTATGATAATTTAAATACAGTATATTGTACCACTTAACATTTTTCAGTCAAATTAGTAATATTACTGTATGTCTAAGGTAGAAAAAAACTACTCCCTCAAAAAACATAATACATTCTGTATAGACGTAAAAACCAAGTATTTTGTAGAACCAAAAAATGTAGAAGAGTGTCTAAAAGTTCTTAAAGAATACAAAGAAGAGAAATTTCTAATATTGGGAGGAGGTAGTAATATTCTTTTGATGAAAGATTGGCAAGGAATTGTTGTTAAACCTATTTTCAAAGGGAAAAAAGTTGTAGATGAAGATGACGAGTATATTACCGTAGAAATTGCTTCGGGAGAAGATTGGGATTCATTTGTTAGGTGGTGCGTAAAGAATGATTATGCTGGAGTAGAGAATATGGTAATGATCCCTGGGACAGTAGGTGGCGCTATAGCTCAAAATATCGCAGCATACGGGCAAAATATCACTGACACGCTACAATCCATACAAGTATTGGATATTGGGAACTTGAAGAAAATTACTTTACTTCCATCAGAGTGTGGATATGCATACAGAGAAAGCTATTTCAAAAACAAATGGGAGAACAAATATATCATTAATTCCGCTCTGTTTAAGTTAAAGAAACATACAGACAAGTTTGAGCTTAGCTATCACGAAAGGGTAGGAAGATACGGTTCTATTCTTGAAGAGCTTAATTCCTTTGCGAAGGAACCATTTAGTATACAAGATGTTATGGAGGCTATAGTAAGACAGAGGACAAAGAGACTACCAAGTATCGAGGAGTACGGTACTTGTGGAAGTTTCTTTACTAATCCTGTTGTCACAATACAAAAATACAAAGATCTCTCTGAAAAGATAGATGGATTACAAAGCTATCCTGTTGAGAACTTAGATTACAAGAAAGAGAAAGAGGAACTAGAGAAAGAAAAGTATGTGAAGATACCGGCTGGAAGGCTCCTAGACGAACTAGGTTGGAGAGGAAAATGGGAAGGGAATGTAGGAAGTAGTGAAAAACACGCTCTATGCGTAGTAACAAACAAGAAGGCAGACAGTCAAGAAATATACAATTTCATACTAAAATTACAGAAGAGTGTTAAAGATAATTACGATGTAGACTTAATTCCTGAGGTAAATATTATTTTCTAATGCCACTCCTCTCCTGTTTTAACAGTAATTTCCTAATATCTCTCAACTTAGAGACAGATAATTCGATAACTGATACTGCATCTACAAAAATATTACCGTGATATGCTGTATCCTCTTGTAATCGCTTAACGTGAGAGTCAAACTCATCACGTATCAAAGCATATATCTCCTCTTCCTGTTGCTTAATTTTTTTTAGCTCTCTCTCGGAAGTAGACTGTATTGCTAAATCAATACTCTTAAACAATATCTCTAGCTTGTTGTAGCTAATCATAAGTTTCTCAATATGCACCTCCTCAAGAGGTATGCCTAACTGATGCATTCTCTTGAAGACTTCTGAAAAATCTATCCCTAAATCTCCTAACTGCTCAATTGTATTCGATATTTTAACTAACATAACAACCTCACTAGCCATAGCTTTCGATAATTGATACCGAGATAGAGAGAGTAGTGCTTTAGTTATTTCATCGTCTAAGTAGTCATTCAAGGTCTCAAGTTTCTGTATATCCAAGAGAATTCTTCCTGAGGGACTAAAGAAGAGAGAAATTGATTTCTGATATATCTT
>CAZCCQ010000084.1:0-2366 GCA_964497595.1 uncultured Candidatus Saccharibacteria bacterium
AAATATTAGAAAATGAGGAAAATCTTTTCATTTATTAATATTTTTTGTTTTTAATTGTATAATTTTACTGTGATTTAACTTGCTAGTTTAAAAGTATGGAAAGAGTTTGTGATATTTGTGGGGTAAGACTTTCTACTCATACCATAACGCTAATAAAAAACGGAGTGAAAAAAACTCTTAACCTTTGTGATATTGACTATCCTAAATACAAGGGTAACACTTTTAG
Organism: uncultured Candidatus Saccharibacteria bacterium; assembly: GCA_964497595.1. GTDB lineage: Bacteria > Patescibacteriota > Dojkabacteria > SC72 > SC72 > UBA5232. The sequence continues at coordinate 227 of CAZCCQ010000084.1, forward strand.
ATCTCCGATGGAATCTTTCTTTTCGCAAGATCCATTTGGCAGTTTCTTCGATTCTGAGTATACTCAATATTCAAATCCCAGATATTCGGAATCTCAGAATGAATCAGAGTCTATAGACATTAGTGAATATTTTTCGGATGGAACAAAGGATTTAATTCAGTTGGCAGCACAAAAGGCGGTAGAAATGAACAGGAGGGAGGTTGATACAGAGCATCTTCTTCTTGCCTTAATTACAAATGATATCGTTCAAGAAATATTGAAAAATTTTAAAATAGAGGTTAAGGACATAGAGGGATATTTAATAACCAATTCGCCAAAGGGGGAAAGTGAACGTGAAGAATTGTCTAGTATCTCTATATCTCCAAGGATAAAGAATGTTTTACAAAACAGTTTCCAAATTTCTAGGGAGTTAGGTCATAGCTATGTAGGACCCGAGCATTTGTTGATTGCACTAACACAAGAGAGCGACGGTATTGCAGGAGATTTATTGCAAAAATATGGGTTGACTCCAGAGAGTATAAGGCAGAAAACTATTCGTGTTGTAGGAAAAGGCGCACAAGATGGTAAATATATTCAAAAATCTAATACCCCAAAGCTTGATAAATATTCCAGAGATCTTACAAAATTAGCAAACGAGGGCAAATTGGATCCTGTTATTGGTCGCTTTGACGAGATTGAAACCACAATAGAGATACTTTCAAGAAGGACGAAAAATAATCCTGTGCTAATTGGAGAACCAGGAGTAGGTAAAACTGCAATAGTGGAGGGACTTGCTCAGAAAATTTTCAATAACGAGGTACCTGAAGTCTTGCAAGGAAAAAGGGTTGTAGAATTAAATATAAACTCATTAGTTGCAGGTTCTAAGTATAGAGGGGAATTAGAAGAAAGGGTAAAGGATGTACTGGATGAGATTTTAGAGAACAAAGAAAATTTAATAATCTTTATAGATGAATTACATACCATTGTTGGAGCGGGAGGAGGAGGTAGCGAAGGAGGGGGAGATGTCTCACAAGTTATAAAACCAGCCTTGGCAAGAGGGGATTTACATCTAATAGGTGCTACAACTCTAAATGAATACCAGAAATACATCGAAAAAGATGCAGCTCTAGAGAGGAGGTTCCAACCGATTCTTGTTGGAGAGCCAACAGTTGAACAAACGGTTGAGATTCTTAGGGGATTAAAAGATAGGTACGAGGCTCATCATAAAGTAAAAATTCTTGATGACGCTATTGTTGCCGCAGCTGAGCTTTCAGATAGGTATATTACTAATAGATTCTTGCCAGATAAGGCAATTGATCTTATAGATCAAGCAGCGTCAAGAGTCAGGATTCAATCTGGATATTTGACCAAGGAGATAAAAGATATCGATAGTGAGATTCAAAAAATACAAAGAGAAATAGATTATGCATCGTCACATAAGCAACATGATAAAGCAAAAGAGCTAGAATCTAAGCTAAAAGAAATAAGTGAAAAGAAAGATAATTTGCTTAAGGATTGGAAAAGGATAAAAGGTATAACAACATCTGAGGTTACAAGAGAAAATATTGCTCAAATAGTTTCAAAAATTACAGGTATTCCAGTTAATGAATTAACACAGGAAGAAAAACAAAAGTTACTGGATATGGAGAGGAGGTTGCATGAAAGAGTTGTTGGTCAGAATCAAGCTATAGAAGCTGTGTCGAATGCTATTAGATTAGCAAGAGCTGGTCTTACAAAAAAGAATTCGCCTATAGCAACATTTCTTTTCTTGGGTCCTACTGGGGTGGGTAAAACAGAGCTTGCAAAATCACTTGCTTGGATAGTATTTGGTGATGAAGATGCGATGATTAGAATAGACATGAGTGAATATATTGAAAGACATTCAGTTTCTAGGTTAATAGGTGCTCCTCCTGGTTATGTAGGATATGATGAAGGTGGACAATTGACAGAGAGAGTAAGAAGAAGACCTTATTCAGTTATTCTGCTTGATGAAATAGAGAAAGCTCATCCAGAAGTACATAATGTTTTGTTACAAGTTTTTGATGATGGTAGATTAACTGATGGGAAAGGTAGAGTTGTTGATTTCTCAAATACTGTTATCATCTCTACAAGTAATATTGGTTCAGATTTGATTCAGGCAAATAATCGTTTAAGAGAAGGT
>CAZCCQ010000085.1:0-2319 GCA_964497595.1 uncultured Candidatus Saccharibacteria bacterium
AAATAGCATAGAGAAGGAATCTGTTGTTAACTTCATTAGTTCGGGAAACTCTGCCTACAGATTACCAGAGAATACATCTATAGAGAAGGTCTATAAATTCTATACAGAGAAATTACCAGAGAAAGGATGGGCCTTTATACAGTCTGTGCCTATTACTTCCGAGAATATGGAATCTGGTGAGTATTGGTTTAAAGATGAAAAAGGTTTAAGAATATACTCAAAATTTAATGATGTATGGTATGAGTCAATAACAAAGCAGGAGGCAGAAAGTGGGTTAAGTGAAAGGGTAAAAGTTAGAGTCGAACAAGATTTGCTTTTAGTTAAAGGAGAATCACAAGATCTGCTCCCCGATTTTCCCTGGATACTCAAAATCCCACAGGAGTACATCATTACTTACTCAGCTTCAGCATTTGAAAATATGAGACAGATGCAACTTAAGAAGATAGGTTCTGAGGAGAAAATACTTCTTGTACCTGTAGGCAAATACACTACCCAGGGATTAGACAAGTTTTTGGATAAATATGTAAATCTCGTAAAGACAGATGCATACGAGTGCGGTATATCAAAAACAATAGTAGCACATACTGAGTATGCAACAGCAATAAAAGGATCGCTTAATTGTACTGATGGAAAGCACGATGTTGCTGTGATCGTGAACCCTCCTCAGAAGGTTGTGTATGTACTGGATAGCAATATAGAAGGGAATCCCTTTTTTGATACTGTGCTTAGCAATCTTAAGCCTCAAGAAACTAATCGATATTAAAATGCTTAAATATTGTTTCGCTAGTCTTCTTGTTCTTCAAAACGGTATTTATTTCATCTAAACTTGCTCTCTTTATGTTCTCTATACTGCTAAACTTCTTAAGTAATTTTACCCTACTCTTTTCACCTACTCCTACTATCTGAGAAAGTTCAGATACTTTACTTTCCTTACTTCTTGCTTTTCTGTGGTGAAGTATAGCGAATCTATGAGCTTCATCTCGCAAATCAATCAACAAGCTCTTGTTGTGTATATCTATCTTACTTATATCCTTACTCTCTCTATCTAAATACCAAAATTCATCTAGCAGTCTACCTCCTTTTCGTTTGTATTTTCTTCCCTTTGTAATCCCTAACATACATATCTCTAGGGGGATGCTATCCTCTACGACTGAGAGCTGAGCTTTACCTCCATCAATTAGAACAACTTGTGGAAGTGATGGGTATTTATGAAGATTTTTAGAGTCAAATCTTCTTCTCATAACTTCCTTTAGCATATGCATATCATTGGGAGTATCTATACTTCTAATTTTGAATATACGATACTCACTTCTCTTAATTTCCCCATCTTCTGCTATGACCATAGAGCCGTAAGCTTCTTTCCCTTGTATGTTAGAAATATCGTAGCATTCAATCCTTTTAAGTTTTTTTAATCCTAATTCAATCTTTAATTCCTGAAAGTTTTCAGAGAGAAGTTTCTTTCTTCGTTGCATATATGTTGTCTCACTATCTTCATAGAAGAATTCAATTTTTTCTCCAAGGTATTTAAGGTCCGCTATTTTATCCCTTAATTCTCCTGCTTTCTCATACTCTTTGGTTTTAGAATACTGTTTCATTTCCCTTTCTAATACTGCTATCTGACCTCTTTTTCGCCCTCTTAAGAATTTAATTATTTCATTTATATTTTTTCTGTAATCCTCTTTAGATATATGTTTCTGATATGGACCTGGGCATAGACCGATGTGGTAGTACATACACTCTGGAGTATTCTTCCCTCTGTTTTTACAAGTACAGAAAGGATAGAGCTTTCTAAGGTAGGTAAAGACTCTTCTTGCTGATTGTGTACTAGGATATGGGCCGAAAATCTCACCCCTTTTCAACTCTTTACTGTTAATATTTCTTACTATTTTGACTGTAGGGAAAACATCTTTAGTTGATATATATATCCAAATATAGGATTTGTCATCTTTTAGTTCACTGTTGTACCTAGGTTTGTATTCTTTTATTAAAGCCGATTCCAGAACTAGCGATTCTATTTCATTATTTGTTTCAATAATTTCGACAGTGTCTATGAGGGGAATCATTTTCTTTACATAGGGACGATCATAAAGAGTTTCGTTAAAATATGATTTTACTCTGTTTTTAAGATTTAATGCTTTACCTATGTAAAGGATTTCTCCTTCTTTATTAAAAAATTTGTATACTCCCGGTTTCAGGGGAAGTAGCTCTAAATCAGTTAGTTTCATTATCTATTATATCAATACGGAAATACTTTCATCCAATCTTTAGTTTCAGGATTTAGCCCTATTTTCTTCTTGAGAAGTACACTATTTGTTGATA
>CAZCCQ010000086.1:0-2287 GCA_964497595.1 uncultured Candidatus Saccharibacteria bacterium
ACATAATCCTATTATCTCTTAATACTGACAGTGCTGTTTCTAATTCACCACTTGCAATTGGTAGATCACTATCAGCTACTGCATTTCCATTTACTGAGCTATCTTCAGAGTATATAACTTCAACTTTTTCATTTAATTTCTTAACATTCCCTGCACTATCTTTTATCTCTGCATTAAATACATTTGGACCTTCATCTAATGCTATTCCTAATAGTTTGAAGTTACCATTATCATCGGATTTAACAGAATATGACTCCGTTCCTCTCTTTAATGTAATCTCACTGTTAGGCTCTGATTTCCCTGCTAGTGCAAATGTTGTCGTCCCAACTTCTGTAGGGAATTTCATTTCAGAAACTTCTGGTGCTGTTCTATCTACTGTGATAACCATAGGGTCAGACTTAGGGCTCAAATATCTTTTTGGAAATCCCTTTACACCTGCAACAGAAACAATATATTTACCTTCATCATCTGCTTTATAGGAGTACTCATACTTTCCATCCTTTTTTACATCTGCTTTACCAACCTGTTCATTATCTACATAAACAAACACATCGCTATATCCCTCTGCCTCACCTTTAATCAATATATTCTCCTCCTTTGTAACAACTTCTGTACCTGCCAAAGTAGGTTTAGTAAAAGACTCGTTTAACTCAGGATTCTTGTTGTATTTAATGAAAGAAAATATCCCATATGCGATAAGAAGAAGACCTACAATTACAAAAAACGTACCTACTAATCTCGCAATCCTATCATTATCTCTAGGATCTTTGATCTCTATTTTAGAAATCATACTTTTCTTTTCAGCAGTTTTTTTCTTGTTTAAGTTATTCTTCTTTTTAGCCACTTTTAACCTATATAAAAAGTTATATATTCTTCTCTTTAGGTTAATATAATTCCTGATATAATGAACCAGTATGTCAAATTTAGTAGAATAGAGAAGTAAAAATGAAAAAAACAGCAAAAATTTTAACAACTCTTTTTCTAACACTATTGGTTCTCCTCCCAATATCCTTCTTTCTAATATATCCTGCCTACAACAGTATTGTTTTGAATTCCTACTCACTTAATACATACAGCCTGGCAAAAGACACAACTATTAGACTCCTTACTTTCATATCTCCTACGAAGGATAAATTTGAAAAGGTAGAATTTTCCCCAGGATCAATAGAGGAGTCCCTAAACGCTAACGACATTCTTCTTGATCAAAAACTTCTTGAGGAATTAAATACTACTCTTAGTATTCCTACCCTAAATATTGAAGGGAAAGTCTTCCAGGGTATAGATTCCAATACTATGAATCTAGGGTTCTGGCACTTTCCAACTTCAAAATATCCTGGACAAAGAGGCAATGCAGTAATAATTGGTCATAGATTTCTACATATACCACCTGCAAAAGATACATTCTTTAATTTAGATAAAGTAAAAGTTGGTGATTCAATCCTCATAAATCATACAGAGGGAGATTTCACATATATAGTTACAGAAAAAAAGATAGTGGAGGAAAATGATATCTCAGTTGTCAAGAATAGTGATGACTACCGAATTACACTCATAACCTGTACACCACTATGGACCTCGGAAAAAAGACTGGTGATTATTGCTAAACTAGACAAGCTATATCAAAAAGTGTAGAATAACCTCACTATTTAATCATTACACCTATTCACAATGGAAGATTTTTACCAAAGAAAAGATATTGATAAAGAGACAGTAGAAATAACTATCAGAATCCCAAAGGATTCATTCAAAAAAAGCTATGAAACTCTTCTTGGTCAAGAGCTAAGTAATACTAAAGTAAAAGGATTTAGAAAAGGGAAAGTCCCTTCTGATTTGGTAGAGCCAGAGATTAAAGAGAGTATGAAAGTTCAAGCATTTGAAAAGCTCGTCCCTTACTATCTTACAACAGCACTTCAGAAAGAAGATCTCTCTCCAATTGCTCCCCCTAGTTACAAAAACCTCCCAAATTTCTCTAAGGATGAAGATATTGAATTTGTAGTAGATATTACCGTTATGCCCGAATTCAAGTTAGGTAATTTAAAGAAAATTAAAGTAAAGAAAGAGAAGGCAGAAGTTACACAGAAAGAAGTTGATGATGCCATTGAGAATGTATTCAAAAATAACAAGACTACAGCTAAGAGTATTAGTGACAAGTGGGCAAAAGAAATTTCTAAGACCTTGAAGATAGAGAATATTAAGACATTAGATGATTTGAAAAAATATGTTACTGAAACGTTAACTAAACAGAAAGAAATAGTTGTTAAAAGACAAATGGAAGATTCTGCTTTCC
>CAZCCQ010000087.1:0-2283 GCA_964497595.1 uncultured Candidatus Saccharibacteria bacterium
TTATTTTTTATTGAGCTACCGCTAATAATAGCAATTTTATCTAATAAATCCAACTCCCCTGCTCCATAAATCTTTTCTACCGCAGTCATTATGTTGGTGTCTCTGTCTTCTGATATTTCCTTTATGTAATAGGTTCTTACTCCACGAGATATTACGTTTCTTCGAATAGATGGTAATGAGGAATTTACTACATATATGGGGACATTAGGTCTATGTCTACTTATGCTTCTTACTGTGTCTTCTGATTCGGATATGAGTAATACGGCTTGAAAGTTTAAGTTCTCTATGATTTTACAGGTGTTTAGTGCCAGTTCATCTATTTCTTCTCCAGCTGATGTTCTTCCGTGAACAGGAGAGACTTTCATAATGCTTTCTGTCTTTAATGCAATTTTGTTCATCATATATACCGAAAATACTGGGTATTTTCCTGTCGAGGTTTCAGCAGAGAGCATTAGGCAGTCTGTTCCATCCATTACTGCGTTTGCGACATCAGAGACTTCTGCTCTTGTTGGTCTGATATTTTCTTTCATAGACTCAAGCATTTGGGTTGCAACGATTACTGGTTTTCCTACCATTCTGCATTTGTATATCATTTGTTTTTGTAGTATTGGGACATCCTCTAAGTCCATTTCTACCCCCATATCTCCTCTAGCAATCATAATGGCATCTGCTTCTTTGAGAATCTCATCAAAGTTTTCCACACCTTGCTTGTTTTCAATCTTCGCAATAATCTTTGTTTTAGAATCTTTCAGTAATTCTTTAACAGCAAGGATATCTTCTTTTCTTCTTACAAAGGAGGCACTGACAAAGTCAAAGTCGTTTTCTCCTGCAAAGAGGATATCTTTTTTGTCTTTTTCGGTTAATGCGGGAAAGTTTAAGTTCACATCAGGTATATTTACCGTTTTGTTTGGTTTTAGTATCCCACCTTGTATGACATTGCATATTACTTGTGATCCTTTAATTTCTGTTACTACTAGTTGAATATTTCCGTCATCCAATAGGATTTTTGTGTTTCTGGTGATATCTGTGTGTAAGTTGGGATATGTGATATTTATGACATTTGGATTATTTGAACTTTCGGAAGAGAGTATTAGTGTGTCTTTTACCTCTATCTCTTTTTCTAATCCCTTTACTCGTATCTTTGTTCCTTGTGTGTCTACGATAGTTGCGATTCTAGGAGAGATGTCTCTTAACTGTTTTTTAACTCTTTTTAACTCTTCAAAATCGGCAAATGAGGCATTTATTCGTGCTAGTTGCATTCCATTATCAAACATCTGTCGGAGGATGTTATCATCCCAAGAAGAAGGTCCAATAGTAGCAATTATTTTTGTTTTCGCAATGCTATTCATTTAGGCAGTTAGTTGATTCTAAAAGTATACATCATAGTAAAGAATTTTTGTATTTTTTGTAAAAAGATAGTATTCTGAGTTAATAATATCTAAAAACTGCTTTATGAAAGAGGGAATAAAACTGTTTTTTGTGAATATTTTGGCTCTTTTCTTTGTATTATCCTTGTTTTCTGAAAGCTTTCATCTCCCATTCTCTTTAATATATTTATTGGCAACTCTGTCTATTGGTTCTGTGGCTTTAATTATTACTTGTCCATTTCTAAATTTCTTAACAGTAAAGTGCAATTTCATAACCTACTTGTTGATGGGAACTATTATCTTAGGGGTATTTCTCTATATTATGAACTTGTTTATGATTGACTATGCTGTAAAGGAATTTACTTTCTCAGGTTTTACTTTTGGTAATTTTATTTTCAAAGAATTTGAAGTATTGCCCATTGTTTCAATAGCAGTTGCTTCGTTAAGCACTACCTTCTTGGTGGCAATATACAAAGAACTTGATAGAAGGTAATAGAAATTTGTTGTATAATTACAATTATGAATATAACTCAAGTACTACTAATATCTCAAATTGTTGTATGTACTATGCTTGTTGTGAGCATACTACTACAAAACAGAGCAGAAGGATTAGGCCAGATGTTTGGTGGTGGTGGTGAGGTTTACAGAACTAAGAGAGGGTTAGAAAAGTTTCTTTACTACTTTACAATCTTGCTAATAGTGGTTCTAGTTATTCTCTCTCTTCTTATTCTTAAATTTTCCGCATAGGAAGATAAAAGGTAAAACTATGAAGAAGATTACGACAAGAGATAGAAAGAATAGTAATTCCTTAATGAAAAATGTCCTTGATGATATAGTAGTGAAAACTTTGTCTTCACAAAAGAAAGAGAAATGGAGTTTGAGAGATTTTGTTTGGAATTATCCTATTCTTCTGTCT
>CAZCCQ010000088.1:0-2219 GCA_964497595.1 uncultured Candidatus Saccharibacteria bacterium
CTTTTTTGCCTCTTTGCCTCGTACTCTAGATACAGCCATTATGAAGTACACGAATTCTATGTAATTAGATAAATAAGACTTATTAGTTGAAAGCTTTTTCTTGTCATTTTTGTAGATATCCTCTATGACTTTAACCAAAGTATCTAGTGTATAGCCATTAGCTACTTGTATTGGCTCGGTAGTAACACTTGAATTTAGTTGTCGTACTACATTTTTGTAGATAGACAGATGACCTTCTTTCATAGCAAAATTCTATGTTAATTGGATATTTAAGTCAATTAGAGCTTCATTAAAATTTCAGAACTTGTACTACAGGAGGATATATAGGAAAATAGGGTATGCATATAATAATTGATGCTACAACAACTCAAGATCAATTCTCTTTTGCTGGGGTTGGGCAGTACACAAAGAATGTAACTCTCTCTCTCATTAAAAACTACCCATCTACACAATTCTCTCTTTTGTTATTTAATGGTAAAGAATCAACCTTAGGAAATGAAATATACAAATTAAAGAATGTAGAAGTGGTAGATATTGGTAAATATAGAGTAAATGACTACAAAAATGACATATGGTATTACACAAAAATATTACCAATTGTAAAAAAGATAAGAAGAAAAGATAGCATATACTTCTGTCCATACTTCTGGAGAAACTATCCATCAAATATAATGCCAACAGTCCTCTTTGTACACGATATGAACTTACCACTTTTTAATATGTACTCACAACAATCAGCAATTCATAACTTCATCAGAAAAATACAGTACTGGAGTGCAATGAACAAATCTACTAAGTGTAAATACATACTCTGTAATTCCAATGTAACAAAAAATGACTATCTTAAGTACTATCCTAAATATCCAAGACAAAATATCGGGGTAACATATTTAGGTATAGATTTAGAAGAAAAAGAATGTTCGTTAGATAACATATTACCTTCAGATTACAAAGAAAGAGGATACTTGATATATATGGGGGGAGGTATAAACAGGAGCAAAAATTCCATAGGAGTTTTGAAAGGATATAGTAGGTTTGTAAAATTATTGCAAAACAAAAAGCCTCCATACTTGGTAGTAGCAGGAGGTCAGTTTCGAGATAAAACGAGGAAGGAGCTTCAAGAGCTGTATTACTATGTAGAGGAAGAGGGACTAGGAGATAATGTATTATTCATAGGTTTCTATGAGGACAAATACAAGTACTCTCTACTTAGAAATTCCTTTGCATTTATACACCTCTCTCTCTATGAAGGTTTTGGAGTATCAGTAGCAGAATCATTAAGAGCGAAAACTCCAGCGATACTGCATAGTAACCCAGTATATGAAGAAATATTCGGAGATGTAGCAGTTATGGTAAATGGTAATGATGAAGATGAAATAGGAAGTAAAATGTTAGACATATACAAAAATCCTGAGAAATACAAAAAGATGATAGAGGAAGGATACAAAAAATCTTTAACTTTTACTTGGGGTAATTGTGCAAAAAATACACATCTTACTTTTGAAAAGGTTCTGCAAAAGTGAGTCCTACTATTCAAATAATACTTTACATAATATCTTCCGTATTGGCAGTAAGTGGATTAGTTTTAACGGTACTTTCTTTCCCAGGTATCTGGCTAATATATCTCGCTACACTCTTAGTTGCTTGGATGGGAGGCTTCCTCGTCATTACACCCTTAATGCTACTTTTTCTCTTTGTCATCAGTATCGCCTCAACTTTTTTAGATAATGTTGTAGCAGCAATGGGTACGAAGAAGTTTGGTGGATCTAAATGGGGAGTTATAGGGGCGATCGTAGGTGGAGTTGTTGGAGCTTTGCTAGGTAATGTTGTGGGCATAATTTTTGGCCCATTCCTAGGGGCAGTTTTGTTCGAATATATGTATGCGAAGAAGGATATAAATGAAAGTTTGAAATCTGGCATAGGTTCATTCATTGGCTTCTTCGTAGGCATAGTCTTGAGAATATCTATCAACATTGGAATTATTGTCTTTGTACTATCCAGATTATTGTAGATATATACATTCCCCAAAACATCTTCAACAGCATATTGCTGTTCGTTGAGAATATATGCCTTTGCCAGTTCAAAATCTTTAGGAATCTTTACTCTTTGATTTTTTATCGGAGAGAGGATCTCCTCTTTCTTCCCAGTATCTAAGTTAATTTCGTAAAAATGCTCTTCCAAGAAATCTAGAGCTGTTACTGCTAAAATCTTTTCGTCAT
>CAZCCQ010000089.1:0-2208 GCA_964497595.1 uncultured Candidatus Saccharibacteria bacterium
AGATATTCATAGACCTTGGATAGACGAGATAGAAATTAAATGTCCAAAGTGTGGAAAAAATGTTAAGAGAGTTCCTGATGTTGGTGACTGTTGGTTAGATGCAGGAGTAGTCCCATTCTCTACACTAAAATATCTTGAAGATAGAAAGTATTGGGAGAAATGGTATCCTGCTGACTTCATAACGGAAATGATTGAACAAGTAAGATTATGGTTTTACTCTATGCTTGTTTTTGGGACAGTTCTTGAAAAGAGAGTTCCTTACAAAGAGGTTATGTGCTTTGCAGAATTAAGGGATGAAAAAAATGAAAGAATGAGTAAAACAAAGCCCAATTATGTAAAATTTGATGATGCTGCAAACAAGGTTGGTTCTGATATTTTAAGGTGGAATTATGCATCTGCATCTATCGGAGCAAATATGAGATTTGGTTGGCAAACACTAGAAGATGTTAGAAGAAGATTCTACATACAGCTTTGGAATACATACAACTATTTTGTAACTTATGCACAATTGAACAATTGGAACTATGAAGACTTTGATCTTGAAAAAGTAACTAATTTGATGGATAGATGGTTAGTTTCTGAAACTAAAAAATTAGTTGTTAATGTTACCAAGTCTCTAGATTCTTTTAATATCGCCACTGCATCGAGAGATATTGAAGAGTACTGTAAAGACTTATCACAGTGGTATATAAGAAGAAGCAGAACACGATTTAAAGAGGGTGATGTAAATGCATTAGGTACACTCCATTACTCTCTCATGACTTTGTCAAAGCTATTGGCTCCATTCGTCCCTTATATCTCAGAAGTAATTTATCAAAATATTGTTGTAAATCTTGGGATAGACAGTAAAGAATCTGTACATTTGACAGATTTCCCAATAGCCAATGAGCAAGAGATAGATGAAAAGATACTTGAGGAAATGGAATTAGTAAGAAAGATTACCTCAAATGGTATGAAGATAAGAGAGAGGGCAAAGCTTAATCTTAGACGACCTTTGTGTAGGGCATTTGTTAATGTTAAGGATTCAGAACTATCTCAAATTATTAAAGATGAGTTAAATGTTAAAGAGATTATATTCTCTGATAAGCAGGATTCTGGAGAGAATATCTTTTCCGAAGGTGAGAAAGAAAATTTAATCACAATCGATTGTAATCTTACAAGTGAGTTAAAGAATGAAGCATTGATAAATGAATTTATGAGAAGATACAAGGATTATAGGAAGAAAAAAGGTTTGAAGGTTGGAGATTTAATTACCCTGTATTTAAATATAGAGGATAGTTCTACAAAAAAGGTTTTTGAAGAGTATATTAATAACAATTTCTCTGCTTTTAATGCAAAGAATGTGGTAATTAATGAAATTAAAGAGGTAGATATGGAAATTGAAGTTTTAGGTAGTAAAATAGGAATAAGTATCTATTAAATTAATATTTATCAATATGTCAGAAAAAGACACTACCAATCAACTTGCTTCTGGGGAAGAATTATCCATAAATATGGATGAAAAGAAGAGAAAGATTATCCAGGTAGCTAAACTTTTAGATGTGCATTCAGAAAATGCTACCACAGAAGAACTTCTTGGGAGAGTATTAGTTGAACTAGGAGACGAGTATGATGATGAGTTAACATTCTCTGAGCAAGTAAACAAAATGGAATGTATTTTGAACGAAATTGGAGATCTTCCGGAGGACTAATCTTTTCCTATTTCTACCTTAATGCCAGTGATATCACTGAAATTTTTTGACGCTGACTTTAGAGAAGTACCAGAAGATACTGCCAATTCTCCGACGATATTCTTTATTGCATTCTCAAGTTGTTTTTCAATACTTACAGGAATTAATCTTCCTTCCATTTCTCTAATTTTTTTAACATGGTTACAGTATTGAATAATTTTTATTGAAGATTCAATTGAAGAGCTTTCTTCAAGCTCTTTAAAAGTATTTAACATTAAATTGAAATCTTTCATCTTAGGATCAAGAGACGGATTTTTTTTAAGGATAGAAATTTTTTCTATTATTTCTTTTTTAGGAAGTACAGGGCGGATTCCTAAGTTGTCAACATTATCTACTGGTGTAGATATGCTAAGTAGATTCGTAATTAGTTCAAACTCAAAGTATCTTTTCTTCTCTCCATTAAACTCAATTTCTTTTTCTCCTTTAATCCAACCTGCTCCGTGAGATGGATAAAAAACTTTTGAGCCTATCTTGAAAT
>CAZCCQ010000090.1:0-2173 GCA_964497595.1 uncultured Candidatus Saccharibacteria bacterium
CAATATTTTTCATCGAAACCCTGTTTTGTGCTAGGAGTTGGATATTGCTTACTACATACTCTGCTTCATCTTCTTGATCGGATGCTTGATATATTGATATTTTTTCTCCCTCTGTATTCGCAGTCCAAAGAACCTTCTCTACCCTGCTATTATTTTGCTGTATGACACTAACTGCTGCTTTAATTACATTTTTTGTAGATCTGTAGTTCTGTTCTAATTTAATAATTCTTACATTTTTAAAATCATTAGCGAATGATTGGATATTCTTAATATCAGCACCCCTCCAAGCATAAATCCCCTGATCATCATCACCAACTACACATATGTTTTTATGTCTTTCTGAGAGTAATCTAGCAAATCTGTACTGTGCTGTGTTTGTATCCTGATATTCATCAATGAGGATATATTTGTATCTATCTTGATACCTCTTTCTGATTTTTTCATTTTCTTCTAATAGTTTGACTGTCAGATAGAGTAAGTCTCCGAAGTCTACAGAGTTCTGACTTGACAGCTGTCTCTGATAGATAGGATAGATTTCAGATGCCGTATCTTCCAAGAAGCCAGAATAGTGAAATTTAAACTGTTCTGGAGATATCATCTCATTTTTTGCTGCACTAATGAAATACGCTATGGATGACGGTTTGATCTGCTTGATATCTATATCCCTCTCTATCAATATCTCCTTCACTATATTCTCGCTATCATCTGAATCGTATATTGAGAAATTATTTTTTAATCCTAATTCTTTTGCGTTCTGTCTAAGGATCATTTCCCCTATTGAATGAAATGTCCCTATTGTTGGGATTTCTTTGTCCACAATATCTAACTCAGACAAGAGATTTTGAACTCTTTCTTGCATTTCTCCTGCTGCTTTTTTAGTAAATGTAACTGCTAAGATATTACTGGGATTTACTTTTTTCTCACTTATCAAGTATGCAATTCTGTTTGTAATCACTCTAGTTTTACCTGAGCCAGCTCCAGCAAAAACAAGTAGTGGTCCTTCTGTACAAATAACAGCTTCTTTTTGCTCAGGATTTAAGCCTGAGAGTATATTATTTGATTTCATAATTGATAATTAGATTTTTTTGAAATATCTTTTGACAGCCCAAGCTTCTACACCTTCACTATACTTAATCTTGTACCATCCTTCTTCTTCACCTAATAGTACGAAAACCGAGCCGTTTTTGACGGAATCAATAATTTTACAACTGGACCATCTACACTCTCTTACATTTACAAAACCTAAATTAGAGTATGCTTCTACTAGTGTATTATTACCTTTAGTTACTGCGAACTTAACTTGGAATTCAGACCCATCAAACGGTTGGTTCGGATGTTTCTGTATTACAAAAGTTTCTTCAGCATTGCCTACAATAATCTTAGGCTCTACCTCAAATTCTAAGTCTAAGGATTCTCCTGGTTTAATTTGTTTGTCCGTAATAACAAGTGGTTTACTAAAACTAACCCATACTTTATTTATTGCTAATGTACTTTCTTTCTCTCCTTTGACTGATATGTATATTGGATCTTTGTCAGTAAACCATACAAAATCGTTCGCATTCGTTATCTTTAATTTAACTTTCACTCTGTTACCTATTTCACTTTCTTTTGAATACTCTACCGAATCTAACTTTACTTGGTATTTTAGATTTTCTTGCGCGTATCCTTTCCAATCTTTAAGCGTGGTATTTATGGAGTTGGTAAATTCGCCAAACACATTTTCTATTGTCACTGTTGAGAGTTTACCTTCTTCTTTAACTATATTTGTTTTTACAGTTTGAATTTTTGATATTCCCCAATCATATGCTATGCCATCTACTAATTCTTTTAGTGAGGATTCTGCTCTTGTGGTAAGTATTGGATTGTTTGAGATATATCCTATGAGTACTGCTCCTTTAAGATCTTGTATCGAAGGAGTCGCTCCTATATATCCTGTTGTACCCTGATATATCATTCCATTTTCATCAAGTATGTAAGTGTATGGGATATCTGGGAATTGCAGTCTTGTTATGAAGTAGTAGTAAAGAGATTTTACCCAGAGTGCCGGATCGGTAGGTAATTGAGATGATGTTGTTATATTTGTTATATATATCTTGGTAGGTTGAGAATATGTTGTAAGGCTCTGATCTGAGAGGGTTGAGTCAAATTTCTGAGTAGATGTGGAGAAAGAAGA
>CAZCCQ010000091.1:0-2146 GCA_964497595.1 uncultured Candidatus Saccharibacteria bacterium
GCTACACAAGTAGGATTACTCTCTAAATATTCGATCTGTTTTTCAATACGAGTAGGATACATAATATCGTCCGCATCCATTCGGACAATATATTTACCTTTAGATTCCCTAATACCAATATTTATGACATTACCTAAACCATTCTGTTTCTCAACAGCCATTACTTTTATCTTCTCTCCGTATGTACTCAGAATATTCAAAGTGCTATCTTCACTCTTGTCATCAACAACTATTATCTCTGTATCCTTATATGTTTGATTCAAACAGCTATCTACAGCCTCCTTGATATATTTCTCTCCATTATGTACAGGTATTACTATTGATGCTAAAGGTCTAGTATAGTTCATATTTTCTTTGTTTCTTTATTTTAATAACTAAATATACGAGTAAAAACAGTATTGAGAGGTAACCTAAATATGATAATAGGTTAGGCCAATAGAAAACAATAATGGTATCATACCCATTATTAGAAATATCCCAGCCCTGTTGCCATCCATCCAATACTACGATATCTGAATTCCCCAAGAATCTAATACTACTTTCTTTAATTCCGACAGCACTCCATCCTGAAGAAACTACTTGAGGGATTGTAAGCAACTTATTCCCATTTCTGTTCTTGTCTAAATCTATTTTATAGAAAGTAGAAAAGAGAGAATTAGAAATCACATTCATTTCTAATTGAGAATACTCTTTCTTACTCATTCCAGAGTAATGAAGGTTCTCCCATTCCTTCGGATATTTCATTACAAGAAATTCGTACATAATATTCTCTGTCGGTAATTTGTAACTACTGCTTCCCCATATTAGAGCTAACATACTTTCCATTTGACTGCTCTGAAAGAAGACAAACTTACTTTCTTGTATGCTAGGAGTAAATATATCCTGCATCCAACACTTTTTCTCTGCCTGGTATATTAAACAGATACTAGCAGGGATATTCGAGATATTTTTCCCATTCCAATACATCATATATTTCGTATTTGGAGATGCAATAAACAAATCTATATTCTGATTTAATATATCTTTTGTTACCTTTTGATGCATCCCTTCTGTTGAAGAAAGAGAGAATACTGATTCGTCACTTGAATCCTTCTCACTCGGTTCCCACAATGTTCCATTAGATTTCTTCGCTTCATATATATATGAAGAACTACCATAAACAAGAGGAATTCTAACTGTATACTCATATCCGTTAGATAAGAATATCTCATCATTATTCATCTCTCTTTTTTCATCAGTTACTGCGTAGGAATTTAGAATGGGGGCAAATTGAAAATCTACCTTTTTAAAATCAACTTTAGAAGATGATTCTCCTTTGGTATTAATTGCATACAGAATTAAAGATGTTTTCTCATTCCCAGGAAGAGTCACATCTAATGTTCGAGTTTGATTAGTAAAACCATCTTTTGAATCAAAGAATTTCTCTTTGTTTATACATTTCTTTTGAGTTTCTGAATATATACAATATCCAGGATAATTTCCCTCCTCAGACTCCCAATTTAGACTTACCCTTACAACATAATTATATGCTACACTCAACTCGTGAATTCGTGTATACACACAGGGCAAATCAGAAGATCCTGTTAATCTAAATCCTGACGCAATTTTTTCTCCTTTTACCATAGTATTACTAATTGCATAACCTCCCGAGCAATCGCTACCTGTTGATTCTGAGAAATTAGGAACTAAGTCTACTGATTTAAATGAAGAATTCTTAACTCCACTTATATTACCTACAGTACTATATGTGTTCTCAACAGTTAAGCCTTCATCAAGTAATTCTCGAGAATAAACATTTTGACCTATTACAAAATAATCATCAAACAAATATCCAAAAGACTTGTACTGTTCTGTCATACTCTTGGAACCTATAGATGGGTAACTAGGAGTTGCAAAGACCTCACCATTTCTAATCTGGAATTTAGTTGGGAAATTATCAATATTCTGTATAGATCTATTTGAAGACATATACATACTATCCCCTTCATAAAGGAATTTTCCTACTAATTCGTTATTCTGTATGTTCTTGTCAAACAAGTTTACTTCTCCCAAAGACAAAGCAGGAGACTTTGGAACTAAACGAGAAAATGTCCCATACTGATGAGTTGTGTCAGAAGTCAATACTTCTTTGTATTTAACTTCTCCT
>CAZCCQ010000092.1:0-2130 GCA_964497595.1 uncultured Candidatus Saccharibacteria bacterium
GAAGGTAGTGTTTTAAGTAAGGATAGTTTGGACGCAATCAAGTCTTGGTTAAAAGACAATAAGGTAAACCTCATTTACACAAGGGCAAGTGATTCTAAATTAAGTATTAAAAGTGAAAATGAATAAGAGGAGAAGATATTTAGAAAAGAAATGGTATGAATTTGCAGGAAAGGATTTAGTAGTAGAGGGCTATCTGCCAAATGGAGAAATGGCTTGTGATGATGATGTTTTAGACTTTATAGAAGAATTTCTACATCAGGAGATAGAGAGGGCAGGGGAAGAGGTTATTACTGATTTAATTAAAAAGATTGAAGATGCTCATTGTGATTCAATTTCTTTAGAATTGTTGAAAGAAATGAGTTTATCTAAGTTAAAAGATAGTAAGAATGGAGATTAAACCTATTAACATACAACTTCCAGAGGAAGTACAGAACTTAACAGAGGGTAGCTTGTTTGATAACGATGGGTTGATTAGTGACAATATGCTTAGTAAGTATTTAGCATACAATCCTGAGATAATAAGAATATACGGATTGGCTGTGGCTGACCGTAGGAAGAAAAAGAGGGAAATGGAGTTAACGATTAGGAGGCTTGAAAGTAGACTGGACAGGGCAAGGGCAAATATAATACTCAAGATAGACCCTAGCGTTTACAAAAACGAAAGCATGAGGGAAGCTAAAGTTTTAATGGATGAGGAGTATCAGTCTGTTCAGAAGGAGATTTTCCATCTACAGGAAGATTTGATTGAGCTGGATTCGGATATAGATGAGTTATCGGAGACATATTGGAAGCACAAGGGAATGCAGCAAAGCCTTGATGCTATGACTAAACTGAGACTCAGTGAGCGACATTATTAGTTAAATTAACAGGGAGCTAAACATGGCAAAATATGATGTAGATAAATTGTATAGCCAGGACTCAGTTACTGTAAGAGAAGCTGCCTATTTACTTGGTGGTATCCCGAACCAGAATGTTTATGAGAAAATAGCAAACGGCAGGCTAGAGTGCTATGTCGGTGATTCTGAAGAAGATTCTTCCCCGAGAAGGATTTTAACAAAATCCCTTTACAACTACATATTGAAGATGAGGGGAGAGATATATAGAAGAGCCGAGAAGTATAGACTTCCGAGTGTTGTTCCAGATAATTTAAAGGACAACTAGACCAATGAAAATATCAGAGGATCGTGACCCTATTTCATACAGTTCTGTTAGCAAGTATAGGAAGTGTTCAATGCAATGGTACTATGACTATGTTATAGCCCCAGATAAGGAGGTGGAAAGTTTACCCATTAAGATAGGTTCTGCATATCATAATGCTATAGAAAAACTTTATATTGACCGAGATTATGATGGTGGATTGCTCTTGTTAGAAGAGTTTGCGAAAGAAAACGGGAGGTATGCTCAGAAGGATATCAGTGCAATTATAAATTGTTATAAAGATTATTACTTAAAAGTGTATCCTTTGTATCAGAGTAGAATAGAGAAGGTGGAGGTAAAAGGTCAGGTAGATATTCCTGGGATAAGTGTTCCTTTGGAATACCGAATGGACTTACTTACAACAGATGGAGTGATTGCGGACCACAAGACGATAGGTAGGATAGTCCCAGACATAGAGTATAGTCTACAGTTTGACCTTTATTCGTACGCTTATTATAAAGAGTATGGTAGGTTGCCAAGTAAGGTAGAGTACCATGACGCTTATAAGGGAACAGGGAGCGTTGCTGTGAGGAGTAAAATTCCAAGTATCTCAGACATGATGAAGGCTGTGTCTTGTGCTGTCGGTGTTGTTAAAGCGATAGAAGCGGATATATTTATCCCTTGTTATGATAAGCATTGTTCTTATTGTCCACATAAAGATATGTGTGACCGTGAGCATGGTTCTATTTAAATTTTAATTATATTTAATATGAAATACGTAAAGGGTGCGATTATCGTAGGGGAGCGAGAGATAATGGTAGAACTCCCAAGCGATTGGAGAGTTGTTATTGGGGCTGAGAAGTTCCTTATGTGTAGGTCTTATGTTGGAGAAGACACTGCTTTTAATACGGCTATGATATTTAATGTAAGAGAGGTTAGCGAGGCTGTTTGGAAGAATTGGTTAACTAGAATGGAAATGGTTAAAGAGAGACT
>CAZCCQ010000093.1:0-2105 GCA_964497595.1 uncultured Candidatus Saccharibacteria bacterium
CGACATAAAAGAATCGAAAACTATTAAAGAAAGATTATATAATTTAATATTTAATATGTATGGTAACAACAAAACAAAAATCTGCTTCTAAGAAAAATATAAAAAAAGCACAAAAGAAATGGAATAGTATGACTTCTAGACAAAGAGCTTTAGCACAACCAGATGGGAGAAAAAGAATGAAACCTGGTAGTACAGGTAAAGGGAAATATTTTAGAATTACTGTTAGAGAAAAAAGTCAATTTACATCATTCAAAAATCACGATGTAGGAGATAAGGGGGGAATACAAAGAATTACTGGAAGAAGATCTAGTGGCTCCTGGGCAACACAAGCTTGGTTAATCTCAAAAGACATTGCAAAGAAGAGTGGTACTACCTTAGTAGGCACAGTTGCTGATGTAAAGAAATTATTATCTACCCTCGGCTCAAAACCTGTACACATTAAAGGTGATATCTATCAAGCAAAGGACAGACGAAATATCCCTGAAAAAGAGAAACCTACTAAGAAGCAAAAAGAGGCTTGGAAGAGGAATATAAAGAAAGCACAAGCTAAAAGGAAAACGAAATAGGTTTACTAATACCTATATTACTGTTACCATTAAAAGGCCTATTTAAATTATCATTATTTTAATTATGGAAGAAACAAAAAAGAAAGGATGCTGTTGTGAGTGTGATTGTAGCCATAACGAGGTAGCACAAATGCCAAGAATTGGAGAGAAAGCACCTGAGTTTAAAGCTGTCACCACACAGGGAGAGATTGATTTCCCTAAACAGTACGAAGGTAGCTGGGTAATTCTCTTCAGTCATCCTGCAGACTTCACCCCTGTGTGTACGTCCGAGTTTATGACATTTGCAACATTAGAGAAGAAGTTTAATGAGTTAAACTGCAAATTAGTCGGATTATCAGTAGATGGACTCTACAGTCATATTGCTTGGTTAAGAACTATCAAAGAAAAAATAGAATACAAAGGAATGAAGGATGTAGAAGTAACATTCCCTTTAATAGAGGATATTACTATGGAAGTTGCAAAGAAATACGGAATGATTCAACCAGGAGAGAGCAATACTAAAGCGGTAAGAGCAGTATTTGTTATAGATCCAAAAGGAATTATTAGAACAGTAATCTACTATCCATTAAGTCTTGGAAGAAATTTCGATGAACTATTAAGAGTAGTCATTGCACTTCAAACTGCAGATGAGTTCTCAATTGCGACACCTGCTGACTGGAGACCAGGTGATGATGTCATTGTTCCAACTGCTGGTTCTTGTGGAGTTGCAAAAGAAAGAATGGCAAACAAAAAAGATATGCATTGCTATGATTGGTTCTTCTGTACAAAGAAGTTAGGTAAGGAAGAAATAGAGAGTAAGATTAAGAGAAAGAAATAATACTCCATCTATTGTATTAACTTTAAAATAGTTTAATATATTTATATATAAATTATTATATTTACCAAAATGGCTGCCCGTAAGGTAAAGAAAGCTGTTAAAAAAGCAAAAAAGAGTGTGAAGAAAGTAGTAAGAAAAGCTACTAAGAAGATGGCTAAACCTAAGAAGACCATCAAAAAGAGTGTAAAGAAGATTGTAAAGAAGGTCGTAAAGCCTAAGAAGAAAGTTAAAAGGGCTGTTAAGAAGGTAAAGAGAGCTGTAAAGAAAGCTACTAAGAAAAGAAAGTAGTCTTTTGATTAGATAGTCTAACAAGAGTAAAAACGAGGCCAGTTACTGGCCTTGTTTTATTTGAATAAACTTAGACTATACTTCAATATACATACTATTTCTTCACAGATAGCTTTATAATCTTGTCCCCCTCTCTATTACTTTCCATTTATTTGAATATCTCCTGGACCTGAAGACCAAAGGGACTGAACAGCATTAGGATATTCATCCAATAGTTCTTCTTCTACATAATTACCAAGATTGGTTAGAAAGAGAAGTTTGTATTTCATAGGAGATTACGCAAAGTATTTGTCAAAAAAGTATCGTGAAGATATAATTGTTTTATGGACGATATTACAAGTACTTTTACTAATTATGTATCTGAAGTCTCAAGGAAATACTTTAGTCAAGAATCTACAGAGTATACATACAGAAGTGATTTAGAAAAAATCTTA
>CAZCCQ010000094.1:0-2063 GCA_964497595.1 uncultured Candidatus Saccharibacteria bacterium
CATCATCTCCTTCTTCAGATACTCCAGATAGCTCAAATGGATTCATTTTGTTTCCCTTGTCTTGTGAGAATGATATATATGCACCATTAACAGCATTTGCAAGATTCTCATACTCTCTTTCAGGATCAATAATGATAATTTCAGTCCCAAGCATTAAACTTCTAACAGCTTCTAATTTTACGAAATAGCTCTTACCAGCACCTGATTTTGCAAATATTACTGCATTAGCATTCTCTAGCTCAAATCTGTCAAATACAACTAAACTTTTGTTGTGTAGATTAAGTCCATACATAATTCCGTGATCCATTGTTAGCTCAGATGTCACAAATGGGAATGTAGTAGCTAGTGAAGTAGTGTCCATATTTCTGGTGATGTAGAGCTTGTCTATGCCTAGTGGCTGTGTACTGACAAAACCAGGTTCCTGTTGTAGTAATGCAGATTTAGCTGTGACATTCATAGCTGCAAGAGTAGACACAACATTTCTAGAAATCTTGTCTAACTCGTCCTTGTCTTTAGAGTACATCGTTATATACATTGTGAAGTGGAAGAATTTCTCAGTGCCCTCTGCAATAGAGTCTTGAAGTTGTTGTGCATCAGAGAGCGCAACTTTAAGAGAGGGATCTACTACTTTTCTATCTTCTATTTGGGAATAAAGGGTAGCTTCCATTTCTCCAATCTTCTTTTTTAATTTGTCTAAAATAGTTTTAGAATCAACAGGATAATAGAAAGTACTAATTCTCAAAGAATGTTCGAAGTTAATGATAGGGGATAGCCAATTTGGTCCTACAAAACGAGGATAACCACTAACAAAGAGAGTCTTGAAATAGTACTCTCCCATTTGCAAATGATTAAAATCGACCTCAAGATCAATTGGAGCAACTAAATCTTGAATTGTCATATCAAGGTTCTCTGCTACTGGTGGGAGAATTTCATCATTCCTTTCTACTTCAGGAGAGTGTCCTTCTTGTTTAGTCCCTTTCTTTTTATCTTTATTTATAATTTCAGAGATATTATCAAGTAGAGTTAGTAGAGGATTTTTTTTCTTCTTTGACTTCTCTTCCACTGGATCATTATATCTCTCTTTATTAATATCTATTTTCTTTGTATCTTTTTGCATCTCTTCCTTAACCTTATTTTTTATATTTAAAATTTTCTCTCCATTAGTTTGAAGTTTAGAAGTTTTCTCCTCCATCATCTTAGAGCTTGGACTTACAAATGTTCGATTGTAATTATTTATTTCTTTTTCCATTATTCTTCTTCAGGATTATATGTAGTATAGAATTCCGTTATGAGTTCTTTATTTATTAGTTGATGACCAAATAAACCCATTCGACCTAACTGTTTTAATATGTGATCTCTCTTAGGATAGAGGAATATCTTTGCTTTCTCTATTAATTGTGCAGTTTCTATCATTTTGTTTGCTTCTACCTCCTCTTTTTTCTTTTTAGATTGAATCAAAGGATTTTCTGGTAATACACTTCCAGTATGGTAAGGGATGACGATAAAGAAGCTTTTGTCTAAAACATTATTCTGAACAATTAGATTCTGGACGAAGATAATATAGATTTCTAACTGTCTCTTCAAACCTTCGCTCATAGTTGATTTTCTTTGTGCTTTAAGATAATCAAGATAGTTAGTGATATCGATTCTCTTAGTTCTTATTAAAATCTGAACTCTAAAGTTTAATGAGTTTAGTAATCCAGCAAAGGCATATATTTTATTGTCTTGCTCATACTCTGCAAGAAGGTCAAAGTTTATTGCGGATGTTTGTATGACCATAGCTACGCTACCATTTTTGTTTATGATTAAATCATCTCTTATATCCTTTATTTCTAAATGGTCTTGTGTTGATGCTGTAGCTCTTGCTCTAGCGTTTCTATCCATACTTTAATTTAAAGAGTTTATCTTAATTGGTAATCTGTCTGTTTTCTCAGTTAGAAGTATATCAACTTTAGGAAATGTGTATTCGGTATGACTTAATTCAATTGTATATTTCTCAGGTTTCCAAAGTTGTGTAGTAAGGAAATATCCATTAGGTCCTGTTTTGTTTGCATATACAACTT
>CAZCCQ010000095.1:0-2033 GCA_964497595.1 uncultured Candidatus Saccharibacteria bacterium
GAGCGACCTCTTGTACCCCATACAAGCGTTCTAGCCATCTGAACTACACCCCGATACTAAAGTCCTATCTCATCACTTATTTCATTAAGAGCTTTTAAAGAAATAGTTACAAATTCTTCTAGTGATACGCCTATTTTATCAATATCATATATAAGTTGTCTATTTACTGCTTTTGCGAAAGCTTTCATTTTTAATTTCTTAATAACACTTTCTGTGGATACTTCTGATATTTTCTTGTTTGGTTGAACTAGAGCACACGCAACTAAAAATCCTGAAAGGTTTTCTGCAGCCGACAAAGCGTAATCCATTTTGGATTCTCTTTTTTGAGTAATTTTAGGATGGGTTTCATAATGTGCTTTGATTGCGTGGTACATTTCATTAGGAATCTCCCCTCCTACTTTTAATCCTTCTTTTTCTAAAATAACATCGAATTCAATAACGTGTCTTTGTAGATCTTTTTCTACATAGTCATAATCTAAATCGTGTAGCAATCCTGCTAATCCCCAAAGATCCTCATTTTCATTAAGATGCTTTGCTAAGGCTCGCATAATTACTTCGCTTTCTCGCATATGTAGTTTCAACCAAGGAGTCGTTATATATTTGTCTAATAATGTTGTCGCTTCTTCTCTGCTAATCATTTTCTAGTTCTTTGTTTAAATTAAATTTTAACTCATCGATATTAGTATACAATATCCCTTTCATCCGGAAATTCTCGGCTTGTTGAATATTTTCTAAGCTATCATCTATTAATATCATATCTTTGTATTGAGAGCCTGTTAATTTTTCTAGGCCCATATATGCTTCTTTATGTGGTTTTATATACTTATCTCCATCTGTAGAGGTTACAAAATATTTTAGAAAATCAAGACTTTTCTCATAGTTAGCCTTTTGTTTACTTGATATGTTTGTGAACAAATACAGAGGGATAGACTTGCTGTTTAGTTCTTGTATATATTGAATTACGTCATCATTCAACCTATGTATTTTAGGGTTATACACAACATTAACAAAGTCAAAAAGTATTACTTTCATACGCCTCATAGTATATTAAATGAGTGACGGAAAAGTCCATATAGTCTTCTCCCTAAGCAATTACCTTTACACACCAGCCCCGTTACTTTATCTCGACGATTATCTGGTTTGGGCTCAAGCTGGAACTTAGTCTGTAAGGTGATTTTTCACCTAAACCTGTAAATGTGTATGTCGTGGTCTCTCCAGATCTGGATGTGTTTAAGGTGATTCCTAAAGGTAAGGGAATACTCTTTGAGGTTCCACCTACTCTGTCTAAGCTGAGACTTTCAAAGACTACTATTAAATCTCCATTTGTATCATATTTGGCATTTACAGAAGGTGTCGGATTGTCCCCATCAGCAGATACTCCCCACACAAATTTCAGTACTCCTCCTGAGGTGCTGTACTGGTATGAAACTGCAGATGCATTTTTATCTGCTCCCACCCCTGTTATGCTTTGATCATTTTCGGAGAATTCTGTACTGCCTTGGGATTCTGTTACCGTTGTTTGCCCTGGATATTTGATGTTTAATGTGACTTGCCATATTTCATCTGAGACTTTATCTTCACTCAACTTAAATACTGTGCTTTGTGTTAGTCCTATGTCATAAAGGCTTTTGTTTTCTGCTCCAGATACATTGCGATACAATCTTGTAATACCTTCCTTATTTATATCTCTCGATGTTTGATAAGCTATACCACTATTGTCTTTTTCTATATTAAACAATTCTACCTTTATGACTCCAGAAGATGAGTTGTAGTGGCTTGTTACATAAGGAGTGTCTGTTCCTTTTAATTGAAATACGAATTGATGGTAGCCATCTTTTGCGGAGTCAGTGACTTTCTCTAAAGTAAAGAGAGCTTCTGTTTCTCCTCCTACTATCTGTCTGTTTGAGGAGTAGGTAGAGAAGTCAGTGTTACTCTCTGTTTTGCTTTCTTCCTTTTTTTCTATTTTTTCTTCTTCTTTCTTATTTTCATCTGTTTGCTCTATCTTTTTATCGTCTGTGGTTGGTTCACTTTTC
>CAZCCQ010000096.1:0-2025 GCA_964497595.1 uncultured Candidatus Saccharibacteria bacterium
TCTTTAAGTATACAATTACATTCGGTATTGGCTTAAACTCTTTTGTAGATAGCCACAAATTTATATTCCCAGGGAGATTGTCCATTCCTTCAGTTTTAAATTGATAACTAGAGATATTTTCATCTGTAATAACTATATGGTTTGGATCTATTGCTTTTGTTGATATGGCTTCTTTTGCTGGGACATCAATCTCTCTATCTAGCATATCTTTATCTTCAATATTTTCGTCAATTTCTCTTCTAGGAGTAATCCCTGCACCAATTATCTGAGATTTCTTTACTTTTACTCCTTTAGGTACCAAAGTCCCTTCCTTTGTAGGTTTTATCTCCGGTTTCTCGGCACTTTTTTGTGTTTTCTTACTATGCCAAGCTCTTTGTGTAGGATTCGTTATTGCTGTTATGTAGCTTTGTATAAATTTGTCAGCATCTTGATCATTTATTGGTACTAAGCCTAAGAATATTCCTGCTGCAGATGAGAGAAGGAAAACAGGGATTCCAATTATTGCAGGTATTGTTTCACCAATAGTTAGATAGAGTATGAGGCCACCAAAACCAATACCCAAGGCTAGGTAAGCAAATTCTTTTAATGTGAATTTAGTAAAGAGTTTAAATTCTACATCTAATACATTTTGAGGTATTGCGTGTTGTCTCATTGGCAGTTTACCTTATTATACTCTAGAGTTTATCAGAATATGAAAGAAAATATTAGTGGTAGAGTAATAAAGAAAACAATATAATAGAGGAGTGGATATATTTACACAATTATTACAATTTCGCTCCTTAATGGGGCTTTCTATTTCAGAAGAAGATAGTAAAAGAATCTGGGGAAAATCCTTTACTAAAAGGGTAAAGTTAGAAAGAAAAGAAGTATTGAGGAAGGATAAAAACAAATATGTTGATGATAAGGTTTTGATTGCAAAGGAGAAGCTTAAATATGTGTTACTTTTTAAGCTTGTTAAATTTGTTGGTATCTCTGGATCGGTAAGTGCAGGGTTTCCGAAGAGAGAGGATGATATCGATTTATTTGTAGTAGTTAGAGATGGCAGTATGTGGCTATATAGGGCAGTAATTTCTTTTAGGAATATTTTTCATCATAGTATTAGAACGAAAAGAACTAAAGATGTATCAGACAAACTATGTTTAAATTTAATATGCGAAGAGAGAGGTCTTCAGTTTGAGAGTGATATTTTCAACTTTCACGAGCTTATGTATCTCTATCCAATTTACAATGAAAAGTACTTAAACTATATATATTCACAGAATCAATGGCTGGTAACAAAATACAATGTAAAGAAAGAGAATTTAGAGAGTAGGATTCAATCAGAGAAGCAGAGTAGTATATTTGTGAGGTCATTGAATGCTATTCTGTTCTACCTACAACTTCTTTTTATGATAGTTATGCGACATAGCCCTGATATTAAGGGGTTAGTGAAAGATTCAAAAAAGGGAAAGATTCAATTTTTCCCAAGAGATTTTAAAAAGGAGATAGTTATGAACTATTTGAGGAGATTTAAATCTACTAATTGAGCTTTTTTCAATATCTCTTTTGGTAGATTCTTGTAGTCTATTATTGTGATAAATGTTTGTTGTTTAGCCATTATCTTCGGATCGAAGATGTCTTTAGTATTTTTCCTGTCTAGCTCGGAAGCAATGTCATCTAGTAATAGAATAGGGTAGAAACCGAGTTCCTTTTTAATAATTTCTTGAGTTTCGAATATTAGCTTTCCTATAGATAATCTTTTCTCTCCTCTTGACCCAAACTTCTTTATATTCTTCTCATTCACTAATTCCCAATCATCTCTGTGTGGACCGATATTTGTATAACCAGTAGCGATATCTCTTTTTTTAGAATTCTCCATCGCATCTTCTAAAGCCTCTTCTTTGTTTGACTTAATATATTCAACCTTTAGATATTCAGATTCTATTCTTTTTGCTAGATCTTCTCTTTTTTCTTGTATTTCTTTTGCAGATTTCAAGAATTCTTTTGTCCAGAAATTAAGTTGTATATCGTTTCTAGCAATGATGC
>CAZCCQ010000097.1:0-2003 GCA_964497595.1 uncultured Candidatus Saccharibacteria bacterium
GTTCCTATCAATCTGTTTGTGAAAGTGCAACGTATCCATGCTGGCACCAGAGGGAAATAACAGTAGAAGCAAATGCTACAATGACTTTATATTATTGGATGAAGTCAGACATTAATACTTTACATAAATTTCAATTAGTACTTCCTACTTCTGACCCACTAATTGATTCTTCATATAGTCCTGAATTTGAACAACTTAACACCATAGATAATACTTGGCACGAGTATGAATATTCGTGGACAAATATAAGCGACTATCCAGTTACTCTTTATGCTAGATTTTTAGCTTATAAGAACACAACTGGAATTAATTGTTATTCTGATTTAGAAATTGCAAGGGTTGTAATACCAGCTGGAGAAACAATGGCTACATTTATAGAAAATCTAGCAAGTCATATAAGTTTGAATTATGCTGAATACGTGGAGGGTACCAATCTATTTATTGGTTACCATCCTCAAGAGGATATAACTAAGCCTTACATAGTCATCTACGATGCTGGTGGAAGAGTAAACAGATATGCCTCTAATTTCTTTATTCAGCGAGTAAACATAAAATGTTATTCGGACGATTATGATGAAGGAATGGACTTTTTACAAACAATAGAAGATTTCTTAGTTAATGAAGTTGTAGATACAGCTGGTTATCACATATTTCATGTAGAGGTAGTTAATAAAACATCCCTCTTGCAACACAGAGGAGATGGAACTTTTGAATTCGTGCTAACAATTGATTTCAAAATAAAGACTTCTTAGGAGAATAAATATGGCTTACGAAAACCTACATTTAGGGGTTTGCGACCTATATGTTAAGAAGACTGGAGAGGATACATTTACTCAGTATCATACACTGGGTGGTGTTACCCTGACTATTGAACCACAGACAGCTGAATTGAAGGTAGATGCTAACGGTGTCACTCCGGTTGACTATGTGAAAACAGGCGCAGACAAGGTGACAGTTAAAGCCCCCTTGGCTGAAATTGATATTGATAACATCTCGCTTGCTATGCCCTTTGCTACCGCTACGACTGGCTATATTCGTTACGATGCGGACTCTGAAGCCGGTACAAAGATTAGCACTCAGGCGATGGTTGTTTATCTCAAGCCACACGGCGCTACAGACAATACCAAGAACTGGTACTTCTACAAAGCTCTATGCATGTCCTCTGTTTCTCTAGAGTACAGTGTAGAGAATCAATCTGTTCTTGAAGTAACTTGGGAATGTGTTCCTGATGCAAGTGGGTATGTATACACGTTTGGTAATGAACCAACCCTGTATGCGTAATTAAGTAGATAGTTGAAATTTGAGGGGAGGGGGTTTCACTCCCTCCCACTTTTATACAAGGAGTACAAGAATGACCACTAAGCCTAAGATATTGAATTTGGATGACTTTGCTGCCGGTGAAGTAAAGTTTACGTATTGTGAAAAAGAATATGCAGTAAAGAAACTTACGTATGGTGAGTACAAGACAGCTAGCCAGCTATTTAAAGATTTGGGAGATAATCCTGGCTTTGAAGACATTGAGAAAATAATTAAGTTTGTTGTACCAGACTTAGCTCAAGAAGATATTGAGAAAATGGATATCTCTCAGATAACAAAGCTGATAACATACATTTCAGAACAACTAATGAAGTAATTTAGAGATGCATGTTCATTATGTCACATTACCTTTTTCCTTTGTAAACCCACCTATTATTCAGTTGGGCGGGGTGGACTACCCCGTTCATATTCTCTCAGTTCAAGATTACCTTAAATTCTCTTCTATAGGAGAGATGTTCTCTAGACAACTTATAACAGAAGAAGAGAAGGTAATGGAAGAACTGAAACTCTTTCTTCCTACCATTGATATTCAGTACTTTAGTCCTAAACTTGTAAAAGAAGTGTATCCTCTTTGTTTAGAGACCTTAGACATATCTTCATTGGATAAATTAATCAATCCTGATGGAGTGGAAGTAGAGTTTAAAGCAGAGAATAAGAAGAAGGTAGATACAAGAATAGCCGAGCCA
>CAZCCQ010000098.1:0-2001 GCA_964497595.1 uncultured Candidatus Saccharibacteria bacterium
ATAGATGGCTTTAGCGAATTTGTGTTGCTGTAAGAAGATACGAAATCCTTTGCACCTCTGAAGTTTGTAAATATCTTGTATTTCTTTTTTTCAGAGCTCATTTCTTGTCCTCTCTGTATGGTTAGTGCCTTGTTGTAACCTATTGGATAGGCAATGAGATCTCCTACCTTCTGTATGTCTTCTGCGGAGTATCTTTCAAAAAGTAGAGATTTGTATTTGTCAGGTAATTGATAGAAAGAAAGATCTTTGATAGCCAGTTCGTACTTAACTATGTAACTTAGTATTAGATTTGTTAATGTGTATTTAGGCGTCTTCATATTTTTCTTTTTAGAAGCTGATGGGTGGAGTCGAACCACCGACCTGTCCCTTACGAAGGGAATGCTCTACCAACTGAGCTACATCAGCGAATGTAACAGTATTGTAACAAAAGTTGAAATAGGGTACAAGCGAGAGACGGGGATCGAACCCGCTACCTTCTCCTTGGGAAGGAGACATTCTACCAAATGAACTACTCTCGCACAACCATTATTCTACTAAGAAAAAGGGAGTATTTCTACTCCCCTTCAAGATTATATTAAGAAGTATTTACTTTACCACTTGTTTCTTGACCATTTCCCAATCGGCTCTTAATTGCTCTCCTAATTGTTTTGCACCATCTGCTGTAACTTGGTTGTTACTTTTGAAGTCCTCAACAATTTTGGCGATTATGTTTTTGTACTCCTGCTCATCGATCATTTTTCCAGCCTTTTGAACATTTTCTACTTTTTTCTCTACTTCTTTTCTTGCTGACTTATATAGCTCTAGTCCTCTCTGCTTTGTGTCTTTAGCAAATTTCTCAATATCCTTTCTTGTCTCTTTGCCAGACTTAGGTGCTAAGAGGACGCCTGCTGCAGCGCCTGCTAATGCTCCAAGTGCTACACCAGCAGCAACTTTTCCAGCTGTATTCTTTTTATCTCCCATACTCACTTAATTAAAATTTAAATAAAATAATTAGAACTCTAGAAACTTAAAAATCAAATAGAAGATTATGATTAGTAAGCACGGTATTAGTATAGCAAGAATTATTGTTTCTAGGGAATGATTAGTAGTTGTACTTGTAGTAGAGGTTTGAGACATATTTTCTGTGACTTGTTGTGTTGTTTCTGTTTTCTCCTCTTGTTGAGATTCTTTTTCGACAGTTGGTGCTTCTAGCTGATCTTCATTAGGTGTTGAGACTATCTCCTGTGCACCAAGAAGTGTTAATGGCAGAAAAGTAAAGAAAACGATTGTAAGTATTTCTACAAATTTTTTCATCAATATATGTTAGCATATATGGATATGATATATCCAGATACGAAACTAGAGGAGAAACTTTGGCAGGAGGGGAAAAAGAATATTGCAGGAGTAGATGAGGCAGGAAGAGGTCCTTTGGCTGGTCCTGTTGTTGTAGGGGCGGTATTGATACGCTCTCCTAAGGAGGTTGTAGAGGGTGTTAGAGATAGCAAGACAATGAGTAGGAAACAGAGAGAGAAAGCTTGCAAGGAGATTAAGAGAGTTTCTACTTCGTATGGTATTGGAACAGTATCCGCAAGAGAAATTGACAGGATAGGTATAAAGAGAGCGGTGCAGAAAGCTATGAGGAGTGCAATATCACAGCTAGAAAAGAGATTAGGGGAGAAGGTGGATTATGTAATAGCCGATGGTGGGGTATATCTATTAAAGGAGTACGAGATGATAAGTATTAACGATGGGGATTTACATCACTACAGTATCTCAGCAGGTTCGATATTAGCAAAGGTTGCAAGAGATATTCTTATGGAGGAGTATGCAAAAGAATTCCCTGTATACGGTTTTGAGAGGAATATGGGGTATGGCACCAAAGAACATATTGAGTGTATTACTAAGTATGGTGCGTGTTATATACATAGAAAGAGTTTTGCACCAGTGAAGAAAGTCTTGTAATATGTCTTGATATGATAGTATAATTGCGAGTTCAGTTGAGGGGCGCTAGCTCATCAGGTT
>CAZCCQ010000099.1:0-1944 GCA_964497595.1 uncultured Candidatus Saccharibacteria bacterium
GTAGAGCGAACGGCTGTTAACCGTTTGGTTCCAGGTTCGAGTCCTGGTCGCGGAGCCAATCATGACTATCCTGTGATTTTAGTATTACATCAAAGGGCTTTATCAAGTCATAGCTTAGCTTTTTCTCATCTAGTGTAAGGTTCTGAAGTGTAAGATTGATAATTTGTCTCTTTTGTTCCATTTCAGAACTTTCAAACAACTCCCCTGCTCTTTGAGCTAAAGATAGTATTGATTCTGCAAGGATATAATACTCTTCATCTGCTTTACTAAGTTGCTCAATCTTTCTTTGGATTTTCTTAACCTCTTCTTGGTAGCTGTTCTTCCTTTCTGTATATTCACTATCAGTAATACTACCGTCCAACTTGTCCTCATACATATTAGATAATCTTGTTTGATATTTTTGAAGTTCAGATGAATAATTCTCTAGAAGTGTTTTATTGTAATAAGTCTTATCCCTATTAGCTTCTTTTAACTTCTTACTTAGATCTTCTGCTACCTCTGTGGGGAGCTCTAATGACTTGTAAAGGCTTACAAAGTGATTAGTAAGGTCTTCCTCCCTTATCCAAGTTTTGCTATGCTTACCTTTGTACCCTGTACAATGATAATACACATGTCCTTTCTGCATTTCAGGAGTTATGGAGCATCCACATACAGCACATTTAATTAACCCTCTATATACATATGGCTTACCCGCATATTTGCTATGCTTCTTGTTGTACCCAGACTTAATTTCTTGCACCCTGTCATAAGTCTCTTTAGTGATTAATTTCTCATACCTGTGTTCTTTTTCCATTCCATTGTACTCAAGTATTCCATAATAAAATTTCCTCTTAAATATGACATCTACATTACCCTTGTGCAAATAATGATTGAATTGCTCTTTAATTTTTTCTCTAACTGTATCCATAGAATAGTTTCCAGAGGAGTACAATTCATACATCTTCTTTACAATGGTTGCTTGTGGTTCTTTGGGTTCTACCCATTTTAATTTAGGGTTGTCATCTAAGAAAGTATTTTTGTATCCAAAAGGAGCAGGTCCTGCCAATTCTCCTTTTTCAAACTTAGAAAGCCTTGTATCAATGGAATGGTCATGAAGGTTATTTATATGTTGTTTAGCTAAGAATACCTTTAAATCCCATTGCTGTATCTCTGAACCTTTACTCTCTCTATGTAATACTAATCTATCATCAACAAAATGGAGCTCTATCTCTTTTTCTACTCTTAAATCATCCAGTAAGACTGCATCTCTATAATTTCTTGTAATTCTGTCAACTCTATATGTGACAATAGCTTTTACAGAGGGATTTGCTTTGATATATGCAATCATCTCATCAAACTTCTTCCTAATCTTCATGGATGCACTTTCTGAGAAAACAAACTCTCTATCAACTTCCATCCCTTTCTCTTCACAATATGTTCTTAGCCGTGGTAATTGTATCTCTTGGATTGAAAGTCCTTCCTTCTCTTGTCTAATTGTTGATACTCTTGCAAGTATAACTGCCTTCATTTATTTTCATTAAAAATCTAACCTCTTCCATTTACTATCTAATGAGAAAGGAACATAATCAATTTCTTCAAAGATATAAAACCCTGTATTGGTCATTTGTACAATACCACCTTTGGTAGGAAATGAAGATGTCACTAGTCCCTTAATGAATCCCTGTAAAGCATTTGACTTGGCTTTAGTTTCTTCACTCTCTGCTGTAAAACCAGACTTTGTATCATAAATACCTATGGAGCCATCTTCAAATTTGACTATGTAATCAGGATAAAATGATCTCTGTATTGTAGTATTAGGATCTGGATATACAATTGCAAAATAACTCTCTTTATTAACTCCGTTTTTATACCACCATAAAACCTTATTTGATTTCTCAAGCAGTTCTTCAAATCTCTTTTCTGTCTCTGGTCTATTGCTATCTAGATAACACTTGTCTAAGATAT
>CAZCCQ010000100.1:0-1930 GCA_964497595.1 uncultured Candidatus Saccharibacteria bacterium
TCTTTCATAATGGATGTTTCAAATAGATACAAATCATCATCTAAGGTAGAATTTCTAAACTTTAGTGAAACTAAACCTATGACAAGACAAGTTCCGACAAGGATATATATTCCGTATTTTTTTAGGAAGTTTTCTATTTTAGAAATCATTGAATAATTCTATATTATTCACTTAATAATTTCACTATTCTCTCAGAAGTCTTACCATCACCATAGGGATTGACGGCTTTTGCCATCTTTTCATACTCTTCTTCATTATCTATTAGCTTTGATGCTTCAGATATTATCAACTCTTTATCAGTTCCAACCAATTTTGCAGTTCCAGCATCAACACCCTCTTGCCTTTCTGTTACATCTCTTAATACTAATACTGGTTTACCAAGAGATGGTGCCTCTTCCTGTACTCCTCCGGAATCTGTTAGAACAATATATGATTTATTCATTATCCATACCATATATGGATAGTCTAGCGGCTCAATAAGATGTACGTTGGGAATATCACTTAATATTCTGTATACAACTTCCCTTACATTAGGATTAAGGTGTACAGGATATACAAATTCAACATCGGGATATTTTACAGAAAGTTCTTTTACTGCATTACAAATATTTTCAAAGGGTTCTCCAAAACTTTCTCTTCTGTGAGCAGTTACTAAAATAATCTTCTTTGTGAAATCAATATCTTTAAAGAATTCAAGATATTTTTCATCACCTTCTTTCTTAAGTAACTCTAATGCTAGAAATAGTGCATCTATTACTGTGTTCTGCACAACAAATATCTTTTCTTCTTTAATACCTTCTGCTAACAAATTCTGTTTTGCTTTTTCTGTAGGTGCCCAATGGTAGTCAGCAATATGACCTGTCAATATTCTGTTTATTTCTTCTGGGAAAGGAGAGTATTTATCACCACTTCTAAGTCCTGCTTCTAAGTGTGCTACTGGTATCTTTTTGTAGAATCCTGCTAATGCACCAGCGAATACAGTTGTAGTATCACCTTGCACTATTATTAAATTTGGTTGTACCTCATCTATTATCTTCTCCATACCTCTTAATGCATCAGCTGTTACATCAAAGAGTGTTTGGTTAGGCTTCATTAGATTTAAATCATAATCTGGTTTAATACTAAAGAAATGCAATACCTGATCTAACATTTCTCTATGCTGTCCTGTTACTGCTACCTTTACATCAAACTTCTCTGGATATTTCTCAAATTCCTTAACTAAAGGTGCCATCTTAACAGCTTCTGGACGAGTACCGAAGATGAATAATAATTTTTGCATAAACTCCATATGTTAATTTCTAACTAAGTTCTCAAATAAATGTGGATTTAGCTTTTCCCATTTCTTTGCAAAATATTCTCCATTTACCATCATTCTTTCTGTGTGTTCTATACTACCATCTTTAGTTGTTTGATGCGGTAAATGACCAACTCCGAGATATGGACTATATACTATTCTCCCACCATTATCTTTAATCTTGAAAGAAATATCCGTGTCTTCATATGCTGTTGGATCATAATTCACATCAAAACCACCTATTTCATCAAAAAGACTAACTTTCATCATCATTCCTCCAGAGCCAATATAATCAATATCTAACCTATAAATATTGTCTTGAGGAGTATATCTATTGGGCATATCATCAACAGACAAATATGCTTGACCTGTAGGACCAAGCCAACCTGCTGCCCAACCAATTGCATCTATGCTCTTATCCTGGAATATTTTCACATATGCATCTAACCAATATTTATGTAAAACCCATTGATCGCTATCTAGAAAAAGCACAAAGTCTGTATCAATAACAGACACTCCCAAATTCCTACCAGAAGAACAACCATTTTTAACGTTTCTTAAGAGTGTAATTTTACCTCTATATTTAGACTGTAATATCTCATATGAGCCATCATTGCTCTGATTATCTACAACTAC
>CAZCCQ010000101.1:0-1850 GCA_964497595.1 uncultured Candidatus Saccharibacteria bacterium
GAACAGAACTCACACTTTCTAGATCACTATATCGACTATCCAGTAGATCTTTCTAGGGTAATGTTTATCTGTACTGCAAATAACCTGGGAGGTCTCTCGGCAGCTTTGTTAGATAGGGTAGAAGTTATTAGGTTTACAAGCTACTCTGATGAGGAGAAGGAAGTTATTGCTAAAAAATATATTCTGCCAAGAGTGTTAGAATCCCTCCATTTAGACAGTAATCAGATTCAGATAGATGACAATATTTGGATATCAGTAATCAGACCAGTTGGTTTTGATGCAGGTATTAGACAGTTAGAAAGGAATATCACAACTATGATTAGAAGTGCAGCAAGAATGATAGTAGAAGGAAAACCTGTTCCTATTATCATTAACAGGGATAATCTAGGCGAATTCTTACAAGCAGATCAAGGGCCTTTAGGATAATTTACTATCTATACTCCTTTGAATGGATTTTTTACTTGTAGGGCTGACACTGCCCTTGCTATTTGAGGGTTTTTAATAGATTTGGCAATGTTCGTACGATAATTAACCTTCTCTTCGGCTTTTGCTAACATTTCAAAATCTTCATTCTTCTTTTCTTCCGGTAACAGAGAAGTATTAACTGCCTTTGTCACAAGGTAATTATCTTCAGCCAATTTCTCTTTATCTTTCTTCTTGAATAGTGGATTCTTCATTGTCATTGTTAGGATAACTATAAATAGAGCCTTGTGGTGTCAGATGTTGTTTGCCTTTTTGTATCTCTTGTCGAGAATTTACAACTTGTCCTGTAAGAGTTTTTTTATCTATCATATCTAGGAAAGAAGTCTCTTTTTTCTGCTTGTCAGGATTCATAAGCCTTTCTTGTTCAGCAAGTCTTTTCTCTAGCTCTATTTGATATTTCGCCCTCTCATCTTCTAATTGTGTTTCTTCGTACTGTTTCCTTTCTATTGCTTCTTGAATAATCTGATCCTCTCTCGAAGATTTTCCATCTCTCATTGGTTGTTGTACTGCAGGAGGATCAAATACGGATGCAAGTTCTTCTATCGTTCTAGTATCTGTCTGTCCTTCTCTTGCTTTTAGCTTTTCTAAATCTCTTGGATCTGAAGTGATAATTTCGTGCTCAATAGTGCTAGAGAGGACGCTAATACCTACGTGATTTGCACCAGCGAAGAACAATCCTTGTCCTTTATCACAATTAAGTAAGAAATTCCGTTCTCCATCAGAGAGGTTAAATACTCTTTGCAACATTTCAACTGCAGTAGGACTTTGCTTCATCAACATCTGTAAAGAAGAGTTAGAGATGATTGCTCTTCCAATATCATTGTTTAGGAAGTCTGAGACATCTTGGGTGATGGTGGAAAGACCTAGGTAGTATTTTCTTGCTCTCTTTGCGATTGAGTACATAAAGTTAGCAGAATCTGGAGATTGCATCATATACCAAGCTTCATCAACAATAAGTAATCTTCTTTTTCTGTCTTTTCTAATTTTTGTCCAAATAAAGTCTAACATTAAGTACATTGCAAGAGGTTTTAATTCTTCCTGTAAATCTCTTACACTAAATACGGTGAAAGGATTATTTATCTCAAAGTTGCTAGCTTCGTTAAAGACTCCAGCACCACTACCTATGATGTATTTTTCAAGTCTTCGTGACATTCCTTGTGCTTCTGGTTCAGCCATACCCTTTAATACTTTATACAAATCTTCCAGCATAGGTGGTGTTTTTGTCTGAGTCTTTGGATCAAGAGTTATACCTTTCTCTCTGTAGGTTAGCATTAGAGCTCTATCTAGAATAGACTCTTCAATATTTGTCAGATTGTTAAAAAGAACTTTGAAGAACCCGTGTAATGATAGTAATTTAATTCTTAATT
>CAZCCQ010000102.1:0-1817 GCA_964497595.1 uncultured Candidatus Saccharibacteria bacterium
ATAAATGAAACAAATGCATTTAAGCTCCCAAGGGGAGCAATCCCTATTTAAGAGATTGCTTACCCTTAAGATTCTTAGCTATTGCTAAGATACTCATACCAACTGTAAATGCTACTAATGCAGCAAGATAGAAGATACCTGTATCACCAAATCCTGTTGGAAGTGGTGTATGAGGTTGATATGGATTATATGGTCCATATGGATTCCCATCCGCTAGTACAAGAGTGACATTCAAAGTGGAAAGTATAAGAACAGCTAAGATTACTGTAAATAACTTCCTCATATGTAAAGGGCTAGTTAATTTAAATGCAAGAGTATTATAGCACGAAGAGACTTAGAAAGCAATGCTATAGGTCTCCAGGGAGTACTCCAGTATATAGAGAAACCTAGTAAACACGCTCTGCGTACCTGAAGATTCTATCGGGAGAGTTGAAATACTTGCAGGTATATAGTATTAAATCGGCACTGTAGTCGGAAATATAAGTACTATCTTCTGCCTTGTATATTCTGTACTTGTATTTTCTTTGATTCCAATAAATATATATTTCATCTCCTACTCCTGTTTTAGGCAGGTTGTAAAAAGATATTTTGTTTCTTTTCGCAATACTCCAACTAGAATATCCAAACCTATGAGCAGCTAAAATTATAGATAATTCATCCATCTCTGGAGTACCGAAATCCTGTACGATCCAGGTTCCTTTATCAAGCCCATCACGATAATTTTTACTTGTAGATATAGGAGAATCAATTCCTACTTTTGGTACGATAACAAAAAGACCTTCAGGTAATGAAGTATCTAAAGGAGGGATTTGATTACTTGCTTCTTTTGCTTCTACTTTTTGAGAAGTAATTTCTTTAACAATTTTTTCCTCATCTTTTCTTACTTCATCAGGATTTATTCTATACCATATGTAAGGAAAGATCGGGATAAAAATGAAAACCAATGCTACTGTAAGAAACAGAAAACCTAATACTATATAGAAATTTAGAAATCTTTTAAATATATTTTTTATCCTCATCTACCTATACTTTAACACACTTCAAAAAATTTATACTATACAGTTAATTTTTGCTTTTTAGATAATTCTCTAGGATCATATTTGAAGATTTCATCTCTTGAGCGTTACTCTTCCCTATATATCTGTAATGCCAACTTTCATAGCTATATCCTGTGACACTCTCATATCCTTTAGGAAATGAGATTACAAAACCGTACTTCCAAGCATTTTCTCCTAACCACTTTGCAGCCTTAGTCGTACTAAACTGTCCACCTATACCATCTTGTATTTCTGTACTACTGAAATCAACAACAGTTCCTAATTGATGTTGGCTATGCCCTGCCCTAGCAGAGATCTTATCTGCAGCATCTACATTGCCACCATTAACCTTTAGCCAGTAATTGTATGTAGTAACTTGATCTTGATATGACCTATATCCTGATCTAATGCTTAGATCTATTGCATCGCTTTTTGCGGCATTAACAAGCTCTCTCAGATCATTTATTATTATATTCCTTAACAAATATCCACTTCCCCTCCTAATACCCGAGTTACTAGCAGAGACTAAATCATTTGGAGCATAATTCTCTGACAGTTTAAAATTTTTATTTACTAATACCAAAAGATCATTTCCATTTCTAGAAGCTAACTTTATTATCGAAGGATATGTCCACCATCCATTGCTAGAGGAGTATGATTGGAGAGTGCTACTTTGTTTGTAGAAATCTGAAGTTTTCTGTATTTTTATATTCTCTGGGATAATAATTTCTTTACTTCTGCTTACTTGCTGAGGTAGTGGCTTAAGATTATTGTCGTTAT
>CAZCCQ010000103.1:0-1788 GCA_964497595.1 uncultured Candidatus Saccharibacteria bacterium
AAAAGAATCACCAGTTGCACTTGTTAATTCAAAATTTCAATCAACATTTATGATTCCAGAGTGGGCATTTCAGGAGGCTGTTACAAATGCAGTAATTCATAGGAATTATTATATTCAAGACGATATCCAAATAAGAATTTTTGACGACCACATTGAAGTGGAAAGTCCAGGAACCTACCCAGGATTCGTAACACCTCAAAATATAAGAACAGAAAGATTTGCAAGAAACCCAATTATCCAAAGAACTCTCAATAGGTTTGAAAACAGTCCTAACCTTGATATTGGAGAAGGAGTCGATAGAATGTTCAAAGTAATGGAAGAGAATAACCTTTACGAACCTGTCTACTTTCCTGCTACACTCAGAGGAAATTCTGTTTTATTGATCCTATTTAATAAATATAAGGTAGACTATTGGGATACTGTGAATAAATATTTAAATGAAAACATTACGATAACTAACTCAGAAGCCAGAAAAATTACAGGTGTTAAGGATACTGTGAAAATGTCTCGATTGCTAAAATCTTGGGTTACTCAGAAACTACTTACAAAAGTCGAATCAGAATATAGAGGAGATACTGCATATATGAAGACAAGTACCGATATATCGAAACCATTTGCAAAGGGTATTGCAAATGATCTAAAAGAAAGTCTAGAAAGTAGCGTAGTCTAGGGATAAATAAGCACTTGCTCATTTGCATAATATTATAAAAACTAACACATATGACACAACAAGAATCAGACATTGTAAATAAACTTTGGGGATACTGTAACGTACTCAAAGCAGACGGAATGCACTATGGAGACTACATTGAACAGTTAACATACCTACTCTTTTTGAAAATGGCAGATGAAAGAGGGGCATTTGTACCAGAAAAATATAAATGGAATACACTACTAGAGCATAGCGGAACAGATCTGCTAGAGCACTATTCTGAAATGCTCAGAGAACTAGGAAAACAAGAAGATGTATTAGGAGATATATTTTCTCAATCTAACAACAAATTTAGAAATCCTGTAAACCTATCAAAGCTAATCCTTCTCATAAACGAGAATGACTGGGGAACTTTAGACATAGATGTTAAAGGAACTGCATATGAAGGATTACTTGCTAAATTTGCTGCAGATCAAAAAGGAGCAGGACAATATTTCACACCAAGAGAATTAATAAAAACTATTGTTAAATGTGTAGAGCCAAAACATAACGAAACAATACACGACCCTGCTTGTGGTACAGGAGGTTTCTTAATTGGAGCATTTGAACATATTTTCAGCAAGTTAGAAAAAGAAAACAAAGCATTAAGTATTGAAGAACAAGAATTCCTACAAAAGAAAGCAATATCAGGAGGTGAAATTGTATGGGATACCAGAAGACTATGCATTATGAACCTCTACCTACACGATATAGAGGCCGACATACGCTTTGGAGACGCCCTAGAAGAACGATATGGATCATATGACGTAATAGTAACCAATCCTCCATTTGGAACAAAATCTGGAGGCTCTAAATACACCAGAGACGACTTTACAGTACAGACAAGTAACAAGCAGTTAAACTTCCTACAACACTGTATGAGTATTCTAAAAATTGGAGGAAGATGTGCAATGGTTATGCCAGACAATGTACTTTTTGAAG
This sequence comes from uncultured Candidatus Saccharibacteria bacterium, assembly GCA_964497595.1. Lineage (GTDB taxonomy): Bacteria > Patescibacteriota > Dojkabacteria > SC72 > SC72 > UBA5232. The sequence continues at coordinate 1,634 of CAZCCQ010000103.1, forward strand.
ATAACGATGGTCAAAAGATTAGAAAAATATTGTTAGAGAATAACAATCTTCATACAATCATAAGACTTCCAGATGGAGTATTTACACCGTATGCAGCAGGAGTAAAAACAAATGTTCTTTTCTTTGAAAAGACAGGTAAGAGAACAGAGGAAGTA
>CAZCCQ010000104.1:0-1681 GCA_964497595.1 uncultured Candidatus Saccharibacteria bacterium
ATATGATTTAATAATATAAAGATGAAAAGCATATTAGAAGAAAACAATTATTCAAAGAATCGATATATCCTCTATGCTCGAAAGTCTACCGAATCCGAAGATAGACAGGTTGCTTCTATTGAAAGCCAGATAAAGGTTATGAATGAAGTAAAAAATCAGCTTAATCTTAATGTCGTGGAGGTTATACACGAATCAAGTTCAGGCTTTAAGGTAGGACGAAAAGAATTTAATAAAATGCTCAGCATGGTAGCAAACGGAGAAGCTGATGGCATTCTTGTTTGGAAACTTTCTAGACTATCAAGAAATCCTGATGACGCTGGAAGGATAATGGGAATGCTACAAAGAGGAGAAATAAAGCATATAAGGACTTTTGATAGAGATTGGTTTCCAAGTGATAATGTGATGATGATGTATGTTGAATTTGGGGTTACTAATCAATTTAGTAAAGATTTAAGTGATGACACTATTAGAGGGCTTAATCAGAAAGCTAAAAGGGGTTGGTCTCCTAAGTCTAGTCTTCCTCTTGGTTATATACATAATCCCTACAAAAAAACAGATAGTATTGAGATATTCCCCGACCCTGAAAGATTTGAAATAGTTCAAAAAGCTATGAAAAAAGTTGCATCAGGAGAAATGTCACCGAGAGAAGCACTTAACTATGCTAATGATTTGGGTCTTCGGACAAAAGAAACGAGAAGATTTAAGAGTAAATCCGTTTCAGATTCAGTATTTTATAGAATGCTTTCAAATCCCTTCTATTATGGATTATTTGAATTTCCAAAAGGAAGTGGTAACTGGATGTCGGGAAAGCATGAGCAAATGATTAGCGAAGAAGAATATAATCTTATCCAAGGATATAAAGGTAGAAAGAATGCACCTCGACCTCAAAAGCATTTATTCCCATATACAGGGCTTATGAAGTGTGGAGAATGCGGTTGTTCAATAGTTATAGACCCTAAAGAGAGGATTCAAAAGAATGGGAATAAACACACATATCATTATTATAGATGCACAAAATCCAAAGGAAATTGTTCTCAAAAGTATTTGGAAAGAAAGAAATTAGAAAAACAATTAGCTGATATTCTTGGTTCTATAGAGATTTCAGAAGAATTTCACAATTGGGCTTTAGAGGAATTAAAGAAAGATATTGAAAAGGATATTACAGACAGAGATGAAATAATTAGAGTAGTTCAGGAAGGTTACAATGATTCTATTCGTCAAATCAATAAACTTGTAAAAGCATATGCTGGAGGGAAAGTCCCTGAAGATGCATATTTAACAACAATAAAGGAACTTCAGAGTGAGAAAGATAAATTCAAAGCAATGATTGATACTACAGATGAGAGAATTAAAGAGTTTGTTTCAAAGACTGAACAGAACATAAATTTTGCAAAAACTGCCAAGAGAGAATTTGAAGCTGGAGATATACAGAAGAAGAACTCTATTCTGAATCATCTAGGAGCTAATATTGTTATAAAAGATTTGAAAGTAAGTATTGATATTCAAGAGCCTCTTCTAATTATCAAGAGAGGTGAACAGAAATTCGCAAAGATTTATAAAGATTTAGAACCTCTTGAAAACCAGTTAGGAAGGGATAAAGCATACATTTTTGAGTCTAACAGTATCATATGGGGTGGAAGATGGGACTTGAACCCACAACCCCTGGTGCCACAAACCAGTG
>CAZCCQ010000105.1:0-1671 GCA_964497595.1 uncultured Candidatus Saccharibacteria bacterium
TGCAGTATTTATATCAAAGCCCTCTTCTAAAATTCTTTGTGCAACTTTGATAGTATGTCTTACCATCTCTTCACCATCGTATCGGTATTTGTTGGAATAGATATGTTCAGCATACTCTACAGCTTTCTTTACTTGAGGTACAAATGATTGATCAAGTAGTGAATATAGTCTATTTTTTAGAATAACGGTTGGTATAGTTTGCATATTCTTTAATACTGAATATTCGTAATGTGTTTCCCAGCTCGTATAGTTAAAACTTTGTCTTTGGGAATGGAGATTTCTTCATTGTATACGGTCTTTTTCTCTTCGTCTATTTTGACGGCGCCCTGCTCTACTAATCTTCGTGCAGATGATTTGCTATCTGAGAAGTTAATCTCTACTAGTAGATCTACTAGAGAGATTTTTTCTTTTTGTAATTTCTTTAGAGGTATGTCTGTCTCATTATCTTTTTTCTGGAATACAGATTCGAAGAAGTTTTGAGCTTTTTGAGCTTCTTGCTCATTTTTAATTTCAGAGGTTATTTTGTATGCTAATTCCTTTTTAAGAATTATTGGATTTTCTCCCTGTTCTAGTCTTTGTTTGTATTTTTCTAATTCATCTAAGTCAGCTACTGTTAGTATTTCAAAAGCTATTAGTATTTGGTTATCTTCAAAGGCCATAACTTTTCCATATATGTCTTCTGCTGAGTTATCTAGAGATATCATATTTCCTTCTGATTTTCCCATTTTTGCACCATCGGAGGTTGTTAGAAGTTTTCCTGCTACTACAAATTTCTCTTTGTTTAAGTGATTTAATACCATATCTCTACCAGCTAACATATTGAATAGTTGGTCATTTCCTCCTACTTCTACATCGGTTTCCATCATTACTGAGTCATATCCTTGTGTTAGAGGATAGAGGAATTCGTTTAGATATATTGGTTTGTCTTCTTTTAGTCTTTCTTGGAACATATTTCTTTTGAGCATTTGCTGTACTGTGAATTCGGATGATAGTTTTATGACTTCAGCAAAGGTTAATTTGTCGTGCCATTGTGAATTGTAGAGTATTTCTACTGGATTTTCTTTGTTGTATATATCAATTATGTGATTTGCTTGTTCTATGTAATTTTTCATATTACTTTCAACTTCTTCTTTGGTGAGAAGTTTTCTAGCACTTGTTTTGTCTGAAGGATCTCCGATTCTTGCTGTGAAGTCACCTATGAGGAAGATTACTCTGTGCCCTAATTTCCTAAAATCTTCTAATTTTCTCATTCCAACGGTGTGTCCTATGTGTAGTGTGGGTGCTGTTGGATCAAATCCTTGGTATACGTTTAGTCTTTGTCCTGAGAGTAATTTTTCTTTTAAAGCTTCTTTTGAAGGTAGTATTTGTTCTGTTGCTTTGTTTAGTATCCTTTCTATAATTTTTTCGTCTTTTAGTATTTCCATTATTTGCATTATATATGTATTGAAAATTATTTGCCATACTGTTATTGTATATGTATATGAAGAAGTTAGGAAATATCCTAGTAGGATTATTTGTCGGACTGGTAATGTTTTTGGGGTTTTCTATCTTAGGTTCTCAGAAAACTTTTGCTGAAGAAGTTGATTGGACAAAAGTATCATTTACTCAACCTAAGGATGCAGATTATCAAAAGAATATTGTTTTATTCTTGGGAAATGAATGTCCTGCTTG
>CAZCCQ010000106.1:0-1647 GCA_964497595.1 uncultured Candidatus Saccharibacteria bacterium
ATGGCAGACACGCTACGTTCAGAACGTAGTCCTAGAAATAGGGTGGGGGTTCAACTCCCCCCCTTGGCATTACCTCCAATGCCAATCTTCAATATTATAATATCTCTCGAAAGAACTATTGATTGGACCTAAATCTATATTCTCTATATTCTTCCTAGATACATACAGAAAAGACGGATTATACAAGAATATAGCTGGACTATCCGCCATCAGATTCCTTTGAAAAGAGTAATACTTCTGTTTTCTCTGCTCTAAATTTGTTGTTTGCCTTCCTTCTTCAAGATAAATATCAACTCTTTCAGAAGAGTACCCAGACAGATTTAAATCAGGATAGTCTACTTTTAGTGAATGCCACAAATTATACTGATCAGGATCTCTTGTTATCTCTATTTCATACAAAATTATTTCATAGTCCCTAGTTGCTAAAACCTCCTGAGTCATCTGCATATAGTTGAATTGCTCCTTCTTGATATATATTCCCTCCTTCTCATAATACTTCTCCAGAAGTGAAACTAATCTCTCATTTGTAGGATTATCTAAATATGTAACAGTAAATCTAAGTATCTCGCCATTCTTTGATTCAAAAAAACCACTTTTCTCATTTTTAACATAACCTAAACCTTTGAGCAGCTCTGCTCCTTTCTCTGCATTGTATTCATAAGTTTCGATATTACTATTATATGCCCACGAAAAAGATGGAATAGGGCCTTTAAGAATCTGACCACCACTCCCAAGCTCTTTTAAAAATTCTACTTTATTAAACAAATAATTTAGTGCCATTCTCATCTCCTTACTCTTTAAAGAATCTTTACGGATATTAAAGAAAAGCAACTTTATCCTGTTTAGTTCTAAGCTATGATATTTCTTGAAAGTAGTATATTCCTCTACAAAAGAAAGTTCTTTTTCATCCCACCCACTAATAGCATCTAAAGAACCTGTACGAAAAGACTGCTCTAAGGACTTTGTGTTTGCAAAAGTCATAAAGATTATTTTCTTAATATCAGGATTTGATGAATCAAACTCATTGTCTTCCAGTGAGATAGTATTACTCTCATTTCTGGTTACTTTGTACTTACCACTTCCAATTGGGTATCTAGAGAAATTGTCATATAAAATATTTCCAATATCCATATCTCCAAAATATTCTTTCGGCAGAATAAATATGGATACAGCTTGGAAAAATACAGCGTTTGCCTCTTTCAGTTTAAATCGTACAGAATCCTCTCCTGTTTTCTCTAAGACAACTCCCTCTAAAGAAGCGCCTACAGAGTCCACACCTTTCTGATCAGACAACTTAATCGCTGTCTCAAAGGTAAATATTACATCATCAACAGTAACCCTCTCACCACTTTGCCAATAGTGCCCATCATCTATTGTAAAATCCACAGTTAAGCCCTTATCTGAAATTTCCCATTTACTAGCTATTCCAGGAGTAGGATTCCCCTCTTTATCAATATATATGAACTTCTCGAATATCAACCTGTGCAAAGCTCTATCAAGATAGTTATTACTAACAAATATTGGATTCAAAGAGTTTACAACTCCAACTACACCCTCTGTATATGTATGTTTTCTTAATTGACCACTCGTAAGTTTTACAAAGGTCTCAGACTGAAAAAAGATCACAAGAAAAAAACCTAAAACGGC
>CAZCCQ010000107.1:0-1645 GCA_964497595.1 uncultured Candidatus Saccharibacteria bacterium
CTACGCATACTATACGACTACGCAGTAAAATTCAGAGATGACAGACTAAGATCCCGAAAGAAACTGATAGACGAAAAACCCGCTAAATATGTCATCTACCTAAGAAAATCCACTAAATCAGATGAACAACAAAAAGATTCTATCGAAGAACAAGAGAATAGATGCATAGAATTTGCAACTAAAAATGGTCTAGATATCAGAGATAAGGATGGAAATTTAAGAAAGATCGTAGAAATAGAAAGTGCCAGAACTTCTGATAAAAGGCCACAGTTCTCAAAAATGCTCAAAGAGATTAATGCCAATAAATACAATAGTATTATCGCTTGGGCTCCAGATAGATTAGCAAGAAATATGAAAGAAGCAGGCTTACTAATGGATATGGTTAAAAAAGGAATACTTTATGACTTAAAATTTCCAGAGTTCCCATTTCAGAGAGATGCACAAAGTATGCTCTTCTTAGGAATTGCTTTCATTAGTGCAGAAAACTACTCAGAATCACTATCCAAAACTACAAAGAGAGGAATCGACGATAAGGTTAAAGTAGGAAGAGGTATGAGAGCAGATGAAGTATTTGGATATAAGTTAACAGACAACAAGAGATATCGACCAGAAGAGCCAAACTTTACTTTCGTAAAGCAGGCCTTCCAGTACGTGATAGAAGGAAAATCACTTCCAGAAATAGCTGAAATCGGAAATGGACTAAACCTCACTAGAGGAAAGAAAACGTATATGTTAGATGACAAAAAGCTATCTCAAATGCTCAAAAAACCGATATATGCAGGAATATGGGTAAGAGGAGACAACATAGTAATAATGAAAGATCAGGATCCAAACTTTGAACCTTGCGTATCAGAAAAGGACTTTATGAAAGTTCGACAGATGTTAAAGGATAAGAATACCTTTACAAAAGGAATGAGATCACGAGAACTACCACTTCGAGAAGTTGTCTACTGCAATAACTGTGGACATAGATGCTATCCAACAGTATCAGGAGGTATTCTATACCTGAATTGTGGTAGAAGAACTGGAAAGTGCCTCAACAAAGCAAGAATGAATGGACAAGAAATTCTTAAATTTGTTGGAAATGTATATAAACAATTAGCAGAATTAATAACTGAAGAAGATTTCAATAATATCATTGCTGATTACAAAACAAGAAAAACAAACATCGTAGAAGATAATACACTTCAAATCGAAGGTATAAAGTCAGAAATTAGAAGGTTACAAAATAACCGAGCGAAGAAAGAGACTACTATGTCTACACTAACAAATGTGAGTAGTCTTGGCGTATATGCAAAGGAAATAGAGGATATATTAACAGATATTGCCGATCTTGAAATTAAGATGAAGAAAATCCAAAGTCAGAATGATCGACTGCTATCTCCATCGCCAATCGATGGCATGAGTTATAAAAAGTTCTCCAATTTCCTTAAAAAAGCAGATAACAAGCTGAAATATAGCCACGACATACTACTAGTCGATAAAATGATAAAAATGGTATTCTCCAATCTGTATATAAGCAGGCAAAAGATTGTGTCAGGAAGGCTTAATCCGCTATTCCTAAGGTACCAAAAAGAGGTGCTTTCTCTAAATGGGGTGGAAGATGGGATTTGAACCCACAACCCTCGGTTCCACAAACCGATGC
>CAZCCQ010000108.1:0-1624 GCA_964497595.1 uncultured Candidatus Saccharibacteria bacterium
GGAAGATTTTCTTACTTAAATTGTACTTAGTGTTTATCATATTCCATTATATGGATATGTAAATCAATTGTCAAGTTAATTGTCAACAGAATTGACAACAGAACGATACTTAAGATACAGTAAAACCAATCTTATGTTGGAATAAATTTCATTGAAATGGAATTAACACAATGACGTACATTTTTCTTAGTTAATTTCTCCCCTAGAAATATATGTCCTAGATGACCTCCACACTTTGCACAGGTTATTTCAGTTCGCATACCATCTGCATCTAGACTTTTCTTTATTGCTCCTTGTATTTCTTTATCGAAACTAGGCCAACCACAGTTAGATTTAAATTTGTCTTCAGAATTATACAGGGGGGCGTTACATTGGCGACATACATATACTCCCTTTATTTCAGTGTCTACAAATTCTCCCGAATAGGGTGCTTCTGTGCCCTTATCTAGAATTACTCTTTTTTCTTCTAATGTAAGTTTGTTCATTTGGTTTCTTTAGTCTTTCATTATATATTAAATTATGCAAGGACAATATTTTGGTTCTAATGAAATTTTAGAGAAGTTGAGAAAGAAGATAGACGAGATGGAAGCTACGATTTCCGAACAGACAGCGAGGGGAGAGGAGGTTGATTCTTCACTTGAATTGGCACTTTCCGATGCTTATCAGCTATTGAATAGTATTGAAACAAACAATCCTTCAGTTCCTCAACCTGTTGAAGAAAACAACGTAATAGGTAAAGAGTAGTGCTTTTTGAAAGACAATCCTTAATATGGCGGGACATTCACGTCTCGAACCTATTTAAATTGGTAATACTACCAACTTCCACCACCACCACCGCCACCACCTCCGCCACTTGAGCCACCACTAAAACCACTTCCCCCACTACTAAAACCTCCCCCAGTACTAACCGGAGTTACTATTGTAGAACTAATATTTGATACAGAGTTCAAAAGTACCATACTGTTGAATGTAGACATATCGCCTGTATACCAATTTGGAGGGGTAGTGAAGAGGTCTTCAAACTCTTTCATCCACTTCTTCTCTAAACCAAATATTATGGCATAAGGGAGGAGGGATTCGAAAACACCCCTAAATTTTTCTGGGTCATTGTGGAATTCAATCCTGTGTTTCTCTGCGGTATTTATATACATCTTTAAACCCAGAAGTTCATAGTAAACATCATTCCCTTTCTCTGATCTAAAATCCCAGAAAATAGAGATTATGAAAATTGAGATGCCAGTAACAAACAATGCAATTCCAGGAAGTATAGAACCATTTATAAGCATCATAAAAGGTCCAGCTAAAGCCCCCATGAAAGAAAGGACACCTAAAGAGCCCAAGATTAAACCTTTTTTACTCTTTTTTTCATCTATAAAACCATTATTTACCGCATCTAATCGTGCTTGCTCCCAAATCGTAAGGCCATATCCATATAGGTTAGAGTCTTTACTCTTTGTACTAATTTCATCTAAATCTCCAAACAACAAATCAAAAAGCTTCTCAGATGAGGGATGAGTTATTATTGGTTCAAGAATGGTCTTACGCAAAATATACTCTTTCTTTTCCCTTTGCTCTATTTCAATGAATCTTTGAATCGCTAGATAGATAATTTCTGCAGTGAAAT
>CAZCCQ010000109.1:0-1601 GCA_964497595.1 uncultured Candidatus Saccharibacteria bacterium
TTCATTTACATTTTGTAAAAATTTATTTATCACTACTAGATTTTTGAGGTACTACTATCCATAGTATGAGATATAGTAGCAAACCAGAACCCTCTCCTATTAGTAAAACTAAAAAAATCATTCGTACTATAATAGGATCAATATCAAAATATTCAGCAATTCCAGCACAAACACCGGCTATAGCTACATCATCTTTTGATCTATATAGTTTTTTCATCATACTAAAGTTAATATTATTCTGCTTAAAGTATATCAATATATAAACTTTTTGTTAATGAAATAGTGTATACTTTACTGACTTACTACTTAAATTAAATTGTAAAGAGTATGACTAAGTTACTAGAAGTGTATAAGTGTGCAGTTTGTGGGAATATTGTAGAAGTACTTCATACGGGATCAGGAACCTTAGTTTGTTGCGGACAAAATATGGATTTACTAGAAGAAAAAGTACAAGAGGAGGGAATGGAGAAACACCTGCCAGTAATTACAGTAGATGGAAATAAAGTAACTGTTAATGTCGGTGAAGTTGATCATCCTATGGAAGATGCTCACTATATCGAATGGATAGAAGTAGTAGCAGGTGATGTAGCTAAGAGAGTATTCCTAAAACCAGGACAACCTCCTAAAGCAGAATTCCACTTAGAAAATACAGAGAATTTGAAAGTACGAGAGTTTTGTAATATTCACGGACTTTGGATTACTGCTGTTTAGTTAATACCAGAGAGTAATTTGATAAATTTGTCCATTTGAGTATATACGTGTACTCTAGACAAGTAATATCTGTGTGAAGGATAGAAATCTATAAATCTACCACAAGAGAAACCTGTTAGATATCCATTAGCAGAAACAATGTCAAAAGCCCTATTATCTGCAACACAGAAAGGATAGGCAATTGATTTTACTGGTTTGCCTGTAATGCTTTGTAATATAGCTTTACTACCTGCAATTTCCTCGGTCAGAAGATCATTGGAAGAGCCAGGAAAGCTCGGATGTGATTTGGAATGTGATTGTATGTCCATTCCATTATCAGACATCTCTTTTATCTGTTGATGGCTTAAAAGAGTTTTTGAAGATATAACAAAGAATACACCTGTTTGCCCATACTTTTTTAGTATAGGATATGCTTGAGAATAATGTGTCGGTGTTCCATCATCAAATGTAAGCATTACTGTTTTTTGAGTAGGGTTCGCTCCTGAGGCAAGAATATTTGCAAATTCCTCGCTAGTTACAGTCTTGTAATTTTTTCTAGTTAGATAAGCTATTTGTTTTTCAAAATCTATTGGATCCACATGAAGACCTTGAGTAAACTCCGATGCTCCTACTGGGAGGGGAGCTATAATGTGATACATTAAAACAGGTAGTCTAACAGTATTAGAAGGCTGTGGTATTACATAAGTATCGTATTCTAAGGCAAAGTTTTGGTCATTAATAACAGGAATCTGTCTTTTAATTTCAATGTATGGAGATATGGTAAGAATTAACCTCTCTTTGTATTTCACAGTTTGTAACAGTATTTTTTGTGAGTCAGAAAAAGTGTTAATAGATGACAGTATATCTAAGACTTGTTGTGTAGAAACAGATTCTCCTTGTTTGTGAGAAGA
>CAZCCQ010000110.1:0-1564 GCA_964497595.1 uncultured Candidatus Saccharibacteria bacterium
GCAACTGCCTTTTAAGCAGTTGGTGCGGAGTTCGAGTCTCCGGCGCCTCACCATTTCTAGTAATATTTATGTATGGGATTCTCCAGCCCTCTTTTCTCATTCTCTGAAACTAATCTTTTTAAGATTCCCATTGCTCTTTCAACATCCCATGGCTCTTTCTTTAATTCAAAAAGATTTTTCTTATTACAAAAATATACAATTATTCCACTACCAATCATTGCATCTAATCCAGAATCATAAAGTTCTTTCTTTATAGGTTTAACACTTACCTTACTTGTCCATTCAGTTTTACTCTTATCTTCATCTAAAAAGAAACTCTCTGGAGAAAGATAATAGATAGCACCTCCCTTGTCTAACTCTCTAAACTTTCTCTCATTTGAGATACACATTACATAAATAGTAGGATGGTTATTACTTCTATACTGAGATATTTTAGACCAACTATCATCAGTAGGCACCAAGAAACAAGTGACTGAAGCTTTGTCATGAGAGGCAAAAACCACAGGTCCTTCATTAGGATCTCTAACTGACTCTGCTCGTGGTTCTAATATTTCTATGTCTTTCTTTTGAGAAGCATGGTAGAGATATTTGTAATCCATAAACAATATTAACAAAGAAACAAATATAAAACTATACTATTCCTAAGTTCCATGCCTGAAAGTGTAGCCCACCATTTTTTATCTTCCCCTTGTGATATAATTTCCTCAATGATTAGAAAAGAGGAATACCCAAAACAATTGTTTGGACTCATTATTGAGTATGCTAAAAAAAAATCTGAAATTTCAGGATTAGAGCTAATTGAAACAATAAAAAATCATACCCCAATATACTACCTTATTGGTAACTATGATTGGGAATTCAAAGAAGATTCCATCTACTGGAAAGAGTTTCTTGAAAGATCTAACGATGGAGAAGACTTAGTAGAACTAGTTTACGATATGTATATAAAGAACTATCAAGAGTTTAGTAATCATAAATGGTTTGGGTGTTTTAGATACAGATTTGTGGAAGATGAGAAAGGTAATGGTATTGTTAAGATGCATTTCTTAAATGACAGGAGTAGTAAAGAGGGTCCTCTTGCATCTAGTCAAAAAGAGAAAAGGTTAGAAGAGCTTAAGGAACTGTTTAAAGATGTTAAGAAAAATCATCCTAAGGCTAAATATGTTCAAGGTGGTAGTTGGTTATACAATTTAGAATCATACAAGAGACTTTTTCCCAAAGAATATATTAACAATATGAAATCTATTTATCCTAAACCTCAGATGCTAGTTATATGGGGACAATTTATTAACTCAGAGTGGGGTATTAACCGAGAAAGAGCAGAAAGATTCTTAGAGAAGTTAGAGAAATGTAAAACGGAAGAAGATTTGAAAAATGTATTTGAATTCATTGAACTCTTTCCAAAATGTGACATAGAACATTTCTACGATTTTTATTCAAAGATTTAACACAAATGAAATAGATCTATTAAGTTCCATGCCTGAAAGTGTAGCCCACCATTGATATTTTCCCCTTCTTGTAGCTTACACTAATATATGTTAATTTAATGTATTAATATTATCCT
>CAZCCQ010000111.1:0-1526 GCA_964497595.1 uncultured Candidatus Saccharibacteria bacterium
GATTTGTCGAGGATGACTACTCCGCCTTAATCGGTAAAATTAAATTTAGAGAAATTAGAGTAGGGGGTCAAAATTCTTAAATTACAGAAAAAACTGAAAGAGAGCAAAAACAAAGAAAGAAGAAAAGAAGTATATGAATGAGTAAGGAGCGATAATGCAAGGATTGTATAGAAAGGCATTTTAATCAGTTTTCTAATTTAGAGAGTACAGAACCGCATATAAGGGCAATTATACTCGGTTCTATATTTTAGAATTGTAACACATTTCGAACAAGAGTAGTACTCCCCTGATGAAGGTACATATAAATTCTAAAATGGAATTTAAAATTACATTCTACTCTCTCAGGTAAAATACAAATTACGGAAGGATATTAGCAATCACTTATCCACACTGGTTACTATGGGCTGTGAAACACTATAGGACTTAGGTTGTTTTACAACCCCTACTCCCCTATACACCTCAGGCTATATGTTTAAAAAGAAAATGACAATCAACAAAATCACTAAAAATACTAATAGAAATGAATCATTCTGAATTCTCCCTGCAAACATCTTCTCTCTAGTAACCATATAGACTGACAAATAGTACCCTATCACTGGAGCTAGAGAAATAACTTCGTGAATATTGCCGGCCAATGCAACTCCGACAAGCAGAATAGTTGATATTACAACAGTAATAACACTTTTTCTGACTAACTCAGCCCCCTCTACTCCTACATTTATGTAATGCAAAATTGAAACTATGAAATATATGAAAAGAATCAAAGGAAAGGCAAAATATACGGGAATACCACTTACCAAAATGCTAAATGTAAAGAAGTAGATCATAAAGACAGATATCACATAGGAGATTGTCCTACCAACCTGTACCAAAGGAATACTTTTAAAAAGATTTACATTTAATACATTTGCTGTGAGGAATGTAAAATAATTCAAAAGAAAAACTGCAAGTATCAAAACAAGAAGAATAACTGCCTCATATATTCGGTCAAACTTCTGAAAGAAGAAGAATTCAATAAAAAGGGCTTCAGAAAATACAAATAGACTTGCTTGAAATATATACACAAATGATTTTTTCTTTACTTGGTAGTTAAAAGCCCAAAGAAGTCCAACAAAGGCAATAAGGAAGTATATGAAAGAATTAAGAGAAGTTCTCCATATTAATTGTTGCTCTTGTGATTGAGATATCTTAAATATGAAAATAGCTAAAGCTATTAGTGCTGCCAACAGTAACATCTTACCTCTTTTTTCACTATCAACATTATTTTCAGGTTTACTCATTTTCTTCTAAAGATTCTAAATATTTTATTCCCTTTGTTGTTAATACTCTACCCCTGGATGTTCTTTTCATAAAACCACATTTCATAAGGAATGGTTCATATACATCAGCAACAGTACTCTCATCTTCTGAAATGGACGCTGCCAAAGTTGATATACCTATTGGACCTCCTGCAAAATTATTTAGCAAAGTAGACAGTATCTCTCTATCTATTATCTCTAAGCCCTGCTCATCTACTCCTAGCATCT
>CAZCCQ010000112.1:0-1511 GCA_964497595.1 uncultured Candidatus Saccharibacteria bacterium
TAGGAATGTAAAGATATGGCAAAAGAAGCTCAAGCAAGAATTAAGATCAATGATTTGTTAACTACTTCAGGTTGGAGATTGCTTGATGACCCAGTAAAAGGAAAGGCTAATGTATCTTTAGAGAGTAATGTAAAGATTGAAAATAATCCAGGGGACAATTTTGAACATGTTGAAACCAGGAATGGTTTTGTAGATTATCTCTTGTATGATGCAAATAATTATCCAATATGTGTCTTAGAAGCTAAATCAGAAGATAAACACCCTTTAGATGGTAAAGAGCAAGCAAGAGATTATGCCAACTCTTTAGGCTCAAATGTAAGGTACATAATACTCTCTAATGGAAACATGCACTTCTTGTGGGATATGAAGCTAGGAAATCCTACCCCCATATCTCACTTCCCTACACTTGAATCTTTAATATCTTCAAAAGATTTTGTTCCAGATAAAAACAGGCTAGTTAATACACAGGTGGGAAATGATTACATAGCTCTTACTCAAGATCCTGATTACAATATTGACCCTAGATGGAATACAGAAGAAGGTAAGAAAGAGATGATTGAAAGGGAAGGGTTGAGATTTCTGAGGCCATATCAGTTAAATGCACTTATAGCTGTTCAAAAAGCTGTAGCAGAAGACAAAAATAGATTCTTAATGGAGATGGCAACAGGTACAGGAAAGACACTGTTATCAGCAGCCCTTATTAAACTCTTCTTAAAGACAAAAAATGCAAGAAGAGTACTCTTCCTTGTAGATAGAATTGAACTAGAAAATCAAGCAAAGAAGAACTTTGATGCTTACTTAAAACCTGACTTTACAACAGTTGTTTACAAAGAAGCTAGGGATGAATGGAAGAAAGCTGAAATAGTTGTAACAACAATACAAAGTATCTCTTCAAACAACAAATACCTTAGACTATTCTCTCCAAATGACTTTGATTTGATAATCTCTGATGAGGCACACAGGTCTATCTCTGGAAACAGTAGGGTAATCTTTGAGTACTTCATAGGATATAAACTTGGATTAACTGCTACCCCTAAAGACTATCTTAAAAAGGTTGATCAAGAAGATTTAGCTGAACAGGACCCAAGAGAACTAGAAAGAAGAATACTTCTATCTACCTACAAAACATTCGGATGTGAAAGTGGGGAACCAACCTTTAGATACAGTCTTGTTGATGGTGTAAAGGACGGCTTCCTAGTTAATCCTAAAACAATAGATTGTAGGACAGAAATCACAACTCAACTACTCTCAGAAGAAGGTTTTGTTATGACACAAGATCCAGATTCAGAAGAGGGAGAATATATTAGTACTGATGAACAAGGAAACCAAGTGGTATATAAGGCAAGAGACTTTGAAAAGAAATTCTTTAGTGAAGAGACAAATAGAAAGTTTGTAGAAGCATTTATACAAAATGCACAAAAAGATCCAGTATCTGGAGAGATAGGTAAATCAATAATCTTTTGTGTAAGTCAAAGACATGCATCAAAGATAACAAACCTTTTAAATGAATA